>JAQBGS010000187.1:0-3377 GCA_032128535.1 Nitrospirota bacterium | reverse complement strand
CTCTGAGAAAAGTCAGGATTGGTGGCGGCATCCAGTCATCCGGCAACAGTTCCAAGAGCCGTTCGATGGCAATGGGTTGAGTCGATCCTGAGACCTGTAACCCAGGGGACTCATGGAGCACATTGGCGAGGCTGCCCTGACCGGCAAACGACCATTCGTCCAAGGAAACCTGAAAACTTTGAAAGTTGAGGAAGTCATGATCTTTCTGAAATGTATAGGAAAAGCTTCCCTGAAAGTTCGCTTGTGTGGGACTTGGTGTTTCCAATGTACGGCCCCTCATAAACTCGATCAGTCGGCCAAGATGAAATTGTGTCACGTCAATTTTCCCTTGGATTTCCACGGCTGGGAGACCGGATGGTTCCTCTTGGTGAGGGGGGGTATCATTTTTTTTGAGAAGGGTCATCGTTCCATTGAGGGTGAGGGTCGAGGAAGGTTGAGGATCTGGAATAAGAGCTGAAAGTTGAATTTCCGAAGGTCCTTCAGAGCTCAGCTTTGAGACGGTCACGTGAATAGCTTCCCAATCAAGGGTCAGAGGCTCTTCGTTCTCGGAAATCTGGAGAAGATGGAGTTGGCCGTTACGGATAGTCATTTCCTCTATAGCAGGAAACTGCCATTTGGTGGGCTCATCAGGTCCCGTGACCAGAGGCACTCCAATGGTTAACGTTGGTTGGTCGATCATGGTTCGGCTGACAACTAATTTTCTTTCCCAAAGCGATCGCCAACCGATCGCCACCTCTACCTGTTTCGCGCGGAAGGCAAAATAGTTTGGATCGTGAGTCTCGAACGAAGCACCCGCCAAGTAGATTTTGGGGGCGGGAAAGAGATCCAGGTTCAGGGTTTCAATTTGCATGGGGCCACCCATGGTACGTTCCAGGCTATCAAGCAAGGACGTTTTCACCCACTTGGTGTCTGACAAGACGGTGAGGATAAAGAGCGAAAGCCCCATAGCGAGAAATCCACAGAGCACGATGCTCCACACGACCCAGGAAAGCCAGGAAGGCAATGAAATATTTCGTAATCGCGTCGGAACCATCACTGTTCTTCCTTAAGAAATGATTGACCATGAGGGAGAATGATTGACCAAGGTCTAAGGCTAGTAATCCGTAGGGTGTTCTTGATTTTTATCCGAGGATAGGGAGTCTTCAAAGGGCCCGATCAAATTCGTCGTGCGAAAGTCGATGAAAAATAAAATGGTATATTCATTGAAATAGGTGGTGGCCTGGAACCATGGCGTGGATCGGATAAATTTTCCTGTTGCGGTTTCAAAAATATCTAGACGAAAACGGGCATAACCGGTTTGATATTGGGCCTTATACACCGAAATTTCCGGTAACGCAAAAGGAATCAGCACACTCTGAACCGGTGGCATACCAAAAAAAGATTGGCTTTGTTCTGTTCCTAAAGACTGGATCAGAATTTGGATCTGATAGGTCGCTTGTTTTGCTTCAGTTTGAATAAGTAATCCCTGTTGTCCCAACCATTGGCTGACTGCCCCAATGAGGAAGCGCTGTTCGTCCTTGGCTCCCGTGGTGCCCAGGGTGACTGTTTCTCCCGGTGAGAGAGGAATGGGTCTGGCGTTTTCATCATTGAGGCTGTATTCGACGGCTTGAGTGATGAGAAATTGTTCAATGGCGGTTGCCTGGTCCGGGCTAGGTAATTGTTTGACGGGCGCACAGCTCGTCATGAGGAAGAGTAAGAGGACTCCAACCAGACCTGTTTTTTGTGTTGGGTGACTGTTCATAGTTTATGTTTAGTCTTTCTTAACCAGCATTCTCACTAATGGGATGGTGGCTCAAGGTTTATCTCCTCCTGGAATTCTTCCGTTCAACACCCAAGTCAGAGAGAGCGACTCATTCCCTCCATCCGATTACTGGTTTATCCATACTGAGAATGGCTCTGCTTGAAGCGGTGAATCAGGTGGTGTTGCAACCAGCGGCAAAGTTGTGCCCTATAAACGGTTAATAGAAATTGACCAAGGGATTTCGTTTTGCGATTCCGCGTAACAGGCGCCCCAAAATATCGGCGCCAGTAATGATTCGTTTATGCTCTTTTGTCCAAATGAGGATCAAGTCGTGGTCAATGACGTCATCTTCGACATGTTCCGGGTTCACGTTAAATTGCGTGAGGATTTCCCCGAGTGGAATCTGTATGTGATCAAGAATGACGGGCCGGTGACAATGTCGAAGAGGTTTGTATTGATTTTCAACCAGCAGTTCCCGCAAGAACCCGTCCGCGTCTAAGACCACCTGAGGGGTGCGATCCTCATCCGTGATGACGACCCACTTTTCATTTGACGCATGAATTTGTTTGATCAATGAGTCAGATGCCGAGGGGGCCGTTAATGGAAATTGGACCTTTCCCCGATCGAAAGGAAGTTGAATGATGCTTTGAGGATGAAGTGGGGATCCTTCCTCAAAGGCCGGGATATCATCGAGGTTTAAGAAGTTTGAGGCGCCGTGTCCCTCGACTCCGCTGACATCTGATTCAGGCGCTGCGGCGTGAATTCTTATGAGCGTTTCCAGTTCATGTTCTTTTAACCAGGCGATCCCTTCTTTGCCGACTATTCGGTCAAGAAGGAGGGCTGATGGTTTCGCCAGGGGGTAAAAGACGAATTGTAACATGTGAACGATTGGCGTGAATTGCGACGCCAATCGTAACGCATGTCTTGAAAAGTAGGCTTGGGGAAGAATTTCTCCAAAGAGGGTGATTCCAAATAATGAGAAAAAAAACGCCCATAGGCCGACCAATTGTCTTTCAGCGAGGAGCGTCAACAACACATTGACGGCCACGTTACTCCAGAGAAGCGTGGCCAGGAGGAAATTGGCATCCTGCCGTACTTTTAAAATGGCTTTGGCAAATTCATTCCCTTGTTTATCCAGAAGTTCCAGGCGAACCCGGCCTAGGCTAAAGAATCCGAGTGTTAATCCTGAGCAGAGTGCAGATCCTACTAAACAGGTGAAAATGCCGATCCAGATAAACAGTGATTGCGTCATGAATTTCTTCTCCCTCGGGTGCTCATGTCTCTATTCCCTTGTCCATCCCGTTAATTTACTCCAAAAATCTTGAAAAAATGGTGGCCAGTCCTAAAAAACTGAAAAATCCCGCTACATCAGTCACCGTAGTTAGAATGATTGATGATGATTGTGCGGGGTCCTGTTTCAACGATCGAAGGATGATGGGAATGATGGCTCCCGAGAAGCCTGCCATGACCATGGAGATCACCATGGAGACTCCGATGACCATGGTCAAACCCCATGATCCGCTCCAGATAAACACGGCCGTACAGGTTGTTGCCGCAACCGCCACGCCATTCGCCAAGGCGACATAGGATTCTTTTAAGGTCACGCGGAGCCATTGGGAGGGACGGATATCCCGCA
>JAQBGS010000186.1:0-16598 GCA_032128535.1 Nitrospirota bacterium | reverse complement strand
CTACCGCACTGGTGATTTGGGGGCCATGAGTCAGGATGGGTGTCTTGAACATTTAGGAAGAAAAGATTTTCGGACCAAAATCGGTGGCAACAACGTCGACATGGCGGACGTCGAACACGTGATTATTGAATTCGAGGCTGTCGAGGATGCCCTGGTTCACACATATACTGATGGGGCAGGCGAGCAACATTTGATCGCTTACATTGTGCCGCAAGATGGCGTAGAGACTACGGTCAGTGATGTCCGGGAATACCTGGTAACTCGACTCCCGAGCCACATGATCCCAACCGCGTATGTGTTTCTCGAACAGCTACTACTCACGCGTGATGGCAAGGTGGATCGTCATGGACTGCCTGCTCCGATTGGCGCCCGCCCATTTCTAAAAACGCAATATGTGGCGCCCGAGACACCGATGGAATCGTTTTTGGTAGATCTTTGGGCCGAAGTTTTGGAGTTGGAGTTGAAATACATTGGTGTGTTGGACTCATTTTTTGATCTTGGCGGGGAATCGTTACGTGCCACTAAAGTCGTGGCCCGACTGAATAAGCGTCTAGGTATCGAGATTAATGTTTCAGTATTTTTTGAACTCCGGACCATACGTAGCCTCATAGGATACCTTGAGGGTGGCTCAGTTCCGGAGACGGATCGTCTTACTCGCGCTCCTGAGCGCGCTGCAAAGCAACGCGCGGTTTTGGCTCGGCTCCCACGAGAGGGGGGACCGAAGGATGTCTAGCAACAGTCATGAAAGGCCAGAACATAGCATGGCGGTGATCGGCATGGCGGGTCGCTTCCCCGGTGCTGATGGCATTGACGAATATTGGCGAAATCTTCGAGACGGCAAAGAGAGCATTCACCATTTCAGTGAAGATGAGCTTCGAGAATCCAAGCTGTCAGAGTCCGTCATCAATAACCCCAACTACGTCAAGGCGCGTGGGATAATCGAGGGCGTTGAGTCCTTCGATGCAGCCTTCTTTGGGCTCAATCCTCGACAGGCACGGATTCTTGATCCGCAACAACGTGTGTGGTTGGAATGTGTTCATGAGGCTCTGGAGGATGCCGGGCACACTGGGCAGACCCCTGAGAAAATCGTTGGTGTGTTTGTTGGTGCGCGCGAGAGTACCTATCTGCTCAGTAATCTTTGTATCGACCGGGGCTCACAGGAACGTTTGCTGAACCTAGCGAGTACGGATGCGCACCAAATATTCCTTAACAACGACAGAGACTCGATCGCCACACGGACCTCATATTTATTCGACTTTACCGGTCCGAGTATCAATGTTCAGAGCGCCTGTTCCACCTCGCTTGTTGTTGTCGCACAGGCTTGTTGGGCGCTGGCGAATTATCAGTGCGATGTCTCCATAGCTGGAGGCGTCTGTGTGACCTTCCCAACGATCCGCGGATACTATTATCAGGAGGAGGGAATCTATTCACCGGATGGGCATTGCCGGGCTTTTGATGTCCAAGCCAAAGGCACCGTTTTTGGAGACGGAGCCGGAGTTGTGGTCTTGAAGCGGCTGGGCGACGCGCTTCGAGACGGCAGCCGAATTGATGCGATTATTAGGGGTTGGGCAGTCAACAACGATGGCACCGACAAAGCGAGTTTTACGGCACCCAGTGTCAATGCTCAAGCAGAAGTCATCGCGCTTGCCCAAGCCATGGCGGCCATTGAACCGGCACAAGTCGGATACATCGAGGCCCATGGTACGGGTACCCAGGTTGGCGATCCAATTGAGGTGGCTGGGCTGACAAAGGCCTTTTCTAGGCAATCGCATGGACGGCAGTATTGTGGTTTGGGCTCGGTCAAGACGAACATTGGACACCTCGATACGGCGTCCGGAATCGCGGGTTTTATCAAGACGGTCTTGGCGTTGAAGCATCAAGAGCTCCCCCCCAGTTTGCATTTCGAGACGCCAAATCCTCAAATCAACTTTCGTGATAGTCCCTTCTATGTTGTTGATCGCCTGCAGGAGTGGCACGGCAACGGCGCATCGCGTATTGCTGGGGTCAGCTCGTTTGGTGTAGGTGGAACCAACTGCCATGTTGTTCTTGAGGAGGCGCCAGAGCGGAAGAATCCGAGCGGTCATCCTGAACGAGCTGTTCTTCTGACGCTTTCTGCCAAGACAGAACAAGCACTCACCAATTTGAGGTCTCGATACCAGGAGTATCTCTCGGAAAATAGGGAGGCGCAGCTAGGTGATATTGCGTTCACGACCAATACTGGGCGATCACATTATGACTGGCGCCTCGCCGTCGTGGGGGAAACAATTTCTGAGATGTGCGACACGCTTGCCGACGATAGTTGTACGCTTGCTCAACCTAGCTTAGTGAAGATGGATTCAGGCAAAGCTCCTATTACGGGATTCTTGTTTACTGGCCAAGGCGCACAATATACACAGATGGCGCGACAGCTTTATGACACGGAGCCAGAGTTTCGCCGGACACTGGAGCGTTGTAACGAGCTGCTCCGCCCTCATCTTGACCAGCCCTTGCTGGCGGTACTCTATCCCGATAGTGACTCTCCTTCACTCCTCGATCGCACCGACTATACTCAGCCAGCGCTCTTCGCTGTCGAATATGCACTCGCCGAATTATGGCGCTCATGGGGCATAGAGCCCTCCTGGGTCATGGGCCATAGCGTAGGGGAGTACGTAGCCGCATGCGTTGCTGGAGTATTCAGTCTTGAAGACGGGTTGCGACTTGTGGCGGAGCGTGGGCGTCTGATGAATGCACTTCCGCGCGGGGGACGAATGGTGGCTGTGTTTACCGACCCCGACCGAGTTGCCGAAGCTGTTAAACCCTTTGCAAGTCATGTCGCCATTGCTGCATTAAACACACCACAGCATGTGGTGATATCCGGTGCCAGTAAGCAGGTACAGGCGATTGTGGAGCAATTTCAAAAGGAGAAAATCCATTGTCGTGACCTCCAAGTGTCCCATGCATTTCATTCCCCATTGATAGAGCCGGTATTAGAGTCCTTCGAATGTTACGTGGGTGAGCTGCCACTGCAGCCGCCCAGGATTGGCTTTATTAGCAATCTGTCTGGAAGACCGGCGAGCGATGAGCTTACAACGGCGGCGTATTGGCGTGATCATTCGCGCTACCCGGTGCAGTTTGCCAAGGGCATCACAATGATGGGGCAAATGGGATGCAATGTGTTTATCGAGATTGGCCCTCATGCAGTGTTGACAAGATTTGGGCAGGAGTCGTTGCCTGCAAAAGACACCTTATGGCTTCCGAGCTTGCGTCGAAATGAATCGAACTGGCATAGCCTTTCGGGGGCCGTGGGGAAGCTCTATGTGCGAGGCATGAACATTGAATGGGCGACATTCAATCGAGATCGACCCTGTCAACTGGTCAGATTACCGTCGTACCCTTTTCAACGAGAGCGTTATTGGATTGAGGATGCCTCTGGAGAAACAACCGATATGGCGCTGGCTTCAGGACGAGATGATCGTGCAGTTAATCCAATGTTAGGCCAACGCTTGCGTCTTCCGGGTTCCGACGAGATCCGATTCGAAACTCACTATAGTCGAGTTTCACCGGGCTACTTAAAGGATCATCGATTGTTTGACATGCTCGTTGTGCCGGGCGCATCACATGTCGCCATGATTCTCCAGGCAGCTGAAAGCACCTTTGGTCAATGCGCATGTCGATTCGAAGAACTCGTCTTTGTGAGACCTATCCTTTTGCCTGAGGATTCTGCACGGTGTGTACAGCTGGTATTTTCAGCGAATTCACAGGAAAACGGAAGAAGCTTCCAGCTGATGAGCGCAGCGACAGGGATGGATGCGCTTGACACCGCAGCATGGTCGGAACATATGACCGGACGAGGTAAGGTTTTGGCGGAGGATGATCCACGAGCAAGAGGCGGTGTGTTGCCTATCGATAACATTCTGGACCGGGCGAACCAGACTGTGTCCGGTTCCGAGTTTTACGCCAACGTTTGGGGCAACGCATCGGGTACCGGGAATGTATTTAAGTGGATTGATTCGATCTGGAAGGGTGATGGAGAGGCAATTGCCAAAACGAAATGTCCCGTGTCGGCCGATGATGGCCTCTATTATCGGCTGCATCCCGGTCTGTTCGAGGCGGGCTTCCAAGTCTTGCATTGTTGCAAGATATTTGAAACGGCCGAGACGATTACCAGAGATGGCGTCATTTATGTCCCATTCTCCGTTGAGGAATTTTCTTGTTATAAGACCAGCCCAGAGGTTCAAGAGATTTGGTGCTACGCAAAGCTTCGTGAATTCGATTCGGACAACGTTGTCTCTGACATTCATCTTTTAGATCAATCAGGTCGAATCGTTGCGGAAATGATTGGCCTGTGTCTGCGGAAGCTTTTACGAACTGGTGTCACACAGAGGGCGACATATCATTCGCGGCTTAGTGGGGAAAGTGAAAGACGGGAGCCCCTGAGGTCGGAACAGTCGGCTCAAAGTATAATCTCGAAGTTGGTACTTGAGGATCCTACAGACGTATCTGTGGAAGAGTTACGCTCGATGCTGCTCGCCTATGTCCAACAGCAATCGGCCCATCTCTCTGGCTATCCGGAAACAAAATTCGTTCCTGATTCGTCCTTGGTGGCTCTTGGTTTTGATTCCCTTATGGCCATCATGCTCACGAATAGAATTAAATCGGATTTGGGTCTCACATTGTCTATGGGTCGAATACTTTCCAGTAGTACTATTCAAATGCTTGGGGATGAGTTGCATCAGCAGTGGCTTGAAATTGACCGACAAGAGGGGAAAAAATGACCTACTGCTACTATCGTGCGCTGGAGACTTGAGTCTTAAAAAGGCTAGCTAGAGTGGCTTTATGAAGGAAAAAAGAGTTCATGTAGGATATGGAATTGCCATCCTAATTGACTCACTAGGCTTGGCTATGACAAGCGTAAAAATTGGTAGGCATGAGGCAGGGTGGTTGACCGAACCCTTGGGAAAAAGAATTTTCAAAAGAAGCAATTTTCTTGAACGTTGGGACCTTACCAAATTAAGTCACTTATGAAAAAGAAGTGCTGGCATCAAATGCTTGCCAATGTACCTCCTATTGGGTCCACGGTGAGCTTTTGAGCTGATCGTCATTATGGAAAAGAATTCGAAAGATCAATCAGAACGGGAGCCAGATTTCAGCGTGACATATGCGTTTGCTCAAGCGGCTAAGTTAGAGCAAGAACTTCCCCCTGGCGAGCTTGTTCAACTAAACAGAATCGAGTGGGGCGATCGCCATTTCATTCTTGATCAATCCGCCCGTTTAGGCCCAGTTTTTAAAGCGCTTGAGTGGGATGAGTTTTGTGTGTGCATCGTTGGGCTGAAGGAATGTGCACGTTTTCTTCAGGATCACGATGCCAATATTACACCCGTAACCATAGGGCTGGAATCGCTTTTCTCGAAAGGGTTTCTTCGTCAGATGGGTGGCGATGATCATCAACATTATCGCGAAGCTCTCGTTAGAGCGATTGGTTCAACGACCACCACCGTACATAATGGAATTCTGGAAACCATAACCGCTGAACAACTCGCGCACTATGCTGCGATACCAGAAGTTGGTCCCAATCAACGAGACCCATTCATCGAAACTCTTAGAGCCATTTCCAGTGGAATGCTCATTCAGCTTTTCTTCGGGGCACGGTATGGCTCTTCCCCATTCAAGAAATTAACGGAAGGTTATCAAAAATTGGGACCGAACGGATTGGTTTGGTCCATAGAAAAACAGCAAGAGCAAGCATACGCTGAAATTCGAGATCAACTGCTAGAACGAATTGCAGAGCAGGAAAACCCGGCGGACGAATGGTTACCGCAAAGCATCATGGGAGCCATGAGCGAACACGGGACATTGGATGAGACGATCCTGGGAAATCTGATCTATATGGTAGAGACGGGTCGATTCGATATGTATTCTCTATTCCGTTGGATCACCAAGTTTGCAGCAGAGAATCCTGCGCTGGTCGACCGCCTTGCTTTTGAGTGCAATGAACCCTCTAAAAACGGAAAATCGTTGGCAGAGGCTTTTGTCATGGAGACCCTACGATTAGAGCAAATTGAAAGACTGGGGCGGCGGGTCAATCGTGACCTTATATTTGGTAATTATCTTATCCCAAAGCACGCGACGGTGCGTTTGTGTCTGTGGGAAGCACATAAGTCTCCAAAGTCGTTTGCCGAACCATTTGTGTTTAATCCGGAGCGATTCATCGAGAAAGGTTATACCAGTGATCAGTATGCTCCCTTTGGGCTGGGCAAACATCGTTGTCCTTTGTCTAATTTCGCAATAAAAATGAGCACGGTGTTTCTCCGTACCCTTGTCGCGAATTATTCGCTGGAACCGCTCGGCAACGGCCCGCCAATCCGCGGTGTCTATCACTGGGAGCCGGCCTGGAAGTTCGCGCCACGATTGAAAAAAAGAAAAGTTAAGGAGACGTCCTCATGACAGTTAAGAATACGTCTGTAGAGTCCTTTCCTCGCGAATTGACTGTGCATGATCTATTTGAGCAACAAGCAAGGAAAACTCCCAACCAAATTGCCGTGGAATACCGCGGCGAAACTATTTCGTACGAATCTCTCAACAGCGAAGCCGAGGAACTGGCGAAACGCTTGAGGGCCCAGGGGGTTGCTCCAGATTGTGTTGTGGGCCTCTGTGTTGAACGATCCATTCGTATGGTGATTGGTGTGCTTGGTATTCTGAAGAGCGGTGCCGCTTACCTGCCGATCGAACACAAGGATCCACAGCAACGTATGGAATTTATGCTGCACGATTCGGCTGCGCGAATTATTGTCAGTGAAACGGGTCTTGGACGTCAGTTCGATTGGTTCAAGGGATCATGCCTTTTCATTGATGAACGGAACGAAGATGTCGGCATTGCTGACCCACAGGCATCCATTCCTTCACGCCCAGAGAATCTGGTGCACATCATCTATACATCTGGATCAACGGGAAAGCCAAAAGGGGTCGCGATTGAGCATCGTAGCGTTGTCCATCGCTTTTTTTCGTATAGTCGGCGCTTAGGTATTCGTGATCGAGAGGTCGTACTGTCTATCGGTTCACACGCGTTTGATGGAACCTTACTGGACTGGTATTGGGCGTTGATGTTCGGGGGGAAAGTGATTCTCGTTGAAGGGGCAGTGATTCGCGATCCCAAGCTGATGATTGCCGAAATTCAATCGAAGGGTCCAACCAATGTCATGGCGCCACCCAATTTATGGGACATGATGCTTGCCGAGGACCCTGAATGGCCACGCCACATAAGAATTATTAGTATGGGAGAACATATGAGCGAAGCCCTGAGGGATAAATTACGGAGTCGAAACGATGAAGTTTGGAACCTTTACGGACCGACTGAATCAACCATCGGGGTTTGTGCCTGTAATGTCGTGGAGGACAGGAATCGCCATTCCATTGGTACCCCTTTAGGAAATACACCCATCTATATCCAAAAATCCTGTGGTCAGCTTGCGAACGTCAACGAAATTGGCGAGTTGCTCATCGGTGGAGATGGCCTTGCTCGAGAATATATTGGCTTACCCGAGCTGACGCAGGAACGTTTTGCTCCGATACCAGAAATTGGTCCAGACCGCCTCTATCGAACCGGCGATCTGGCTCGCTGGAATCCAGATGGAACCATTGAATATATTGGCCGTAATGATCATCAAGTAAAGGTTCGGGGGTATCGAATCGAGCTTGGAGAGATTGATTCTGTATTGCAAAAGCACAATGATGTCGTGAGTTCCGTCACAATCATTCGTGAAGATCAACCCGGTGACAAACGGATCTACAGTTATGCGGTTCTCACAAAGGACTCGCAGACACGCTTTTGGGAATTTCGGGATTTTCTTGAAAAGAACCTCCCGGAATATATGATTCCAACCAGTATTGAGGTGTTGGATGCGCTGCCGGTGAATGCAAATGGAAAAGTCGACCGGTCTGCACTACCCAAGCCAAAGACGATTCGACGCGTGTTGAAAACACCGTACGTGGCTCCTTCCGGTGACGTACAATGTCGTCTTGCGGCAATTTGGGAGGAAGTGTTTAGCATTGATGAGGTTGGAGTAGACGATAACTTTTTTGAAGTTGGAGGGCATTCATTAACCGCCTTTATGATACTCAATAGAATTGAGCATATATTTCAGACGAGCATGTCGGTCAGTTCGGTGTTCGGTAACCCTACCATACGATTGTTTTCAGAGCTTTTACAGGAACAACCCTAATTACCCCTAACTTTCCGATTGATAGAAGACATGGTCAGATTCCTACAAAATCAGATGGTACAGGAGATCGACGAACTGGACCCTAACACCAGCATCCTTGATTATCTGCGTGAGCATTTACGCTTGTGCGGGACCAAGGATGGATGTGCATCAGGCGATTGCGGGGCTTGCACCGTCGTGATTGGAGAACTTGCGCAAAAGGAGATCTGCTATAAAGCCATAAATGCCTGCATTCTGCCGGTTGCCACGTTACAGGGTAAGCAGCTTATTACGGTCGAGGATATGAGACAAGGGGATGCGCTGCATCCTGTCCAGCAGGCTATCGTGGAACAACATGCCTCGCAGTGCGGGTTTTGTACGCCGGGATTTGTCATGTCGATGTTTGCCTTACAAAAAAATAAGAGTCAGCCTGAACGTGAAGACATCATTGATGCCCTTGGAGGGAATCTGTGCCGATGTACTGGCTATCGTCCTCTTGTCGATGCTGCGCTGAATATGTCCCATAAGGGCGTTGATGACCAATTTTCCCGCTATGAACAATCGACTGTTGCCAGTTTGGAAGCGATCAATCGATCTACAGATTCCGTGACTCTACGTGGAAACGGAAAACAGTATTTCTCACCAAAAAACGCCGATGAGTTAGCCCAACTTTTGCTGCAATATCCCCAAGCGCGAATCATGGCCGGGGGAACCGATCTCGGCCTCGAGATTACGCAGGAACTTCGTGACCTGGAAGTCATCATTTACGTTGGTCAAGTCAAAGAACTCTTGATCATTTCCGAGTCGGAGGGCATCCTGGAAATAGGCGCAGCCGTATCCCTTACCGATTGTCGTGAAGCACTGTTGGGGCAGTATCCAAATCTACGTGATTTACTGGAACGTTTTGGGTCGCTCCAGATACGAAACCTTGCCACGATCGGCGGCAACATCGCCAATGCCTCGCCAATAGGAGATATGCCACCGGTTTTGCTCGGATTAGGTGCCAGTCTGGTCCTTCGGTGCGGCGAGCAACGTCGTACTGTTTTGCTTGAAGACTTCTTTGTCAGTTACCGGGTTACAGCCTTGCAACCATCAGAGTTTATTGAACGAATCCTTATACCAAAAGCTCGGCCGGGCCATGAATTTCGAGCATACAAAATTAGCAAACGTTTGTCCGACGATACGTCGTCCACATGCGGTGCCTTTCATTTACACATAGAGAAAGGAATCGTGGGTCATGCCTCCATCGCGTTTAGTGGATTAAGTGAAACACCAAGACGGGCGTTTCATTGTGAACAGGCTTTGCTCCATCAGCCATGGAATGAAACCACTATCGAGTCAGCGATGCAGGCGCTGGAGCAGGATTTTCATCCAATATCTGACTTTCGTGCTTCCTCTGCTTACCGAATGAGGGTGAGCAAGAACCTAGTCAAGCGTCTCTATCTTGACATTGAAGGAGGCGATGCCAGCCTCAGCCTCTCTCAGTATCCTTCGCAGGAAAGCCACATCGTCGGGAGGGAACTAAATCCTGTTCCGTTAACAGGTGTGATCGGTCTTGACCTTTTCCATGACAGTGCCGGAAAACATACCAGTGGAGAGGCTGTCTATACGGATGATCAGCTCGAACATCTGAATTGTCTTCATGCCTACGTCGGGTTGAGTCAAATTGCTCGTGGCCAAATAAGGAAATTGGATCTGACCGCTGTGCGTCAGGCCGAGGGTGTGAGGGAGGTGCTGACCCTGGACGATGTGCCTGGCCATTGGGATATTGGTCCGGTGTTTCCGGGAGATCCGGTATTGGCCGGACGCGAAGTCGAATACTGGGGACAGCCGATATTTGCGGTTGCCGCAACCAGTCAACGGTTGGCAAGAAAAGCTGCTCGTCTGGCGCAGGTCGAGTATGAAGAGCTTGAACCCTGTCTCAGTATAAAAGAAGCGCTGAAACAGGAAAATTTTGTCCGGCCTCCACATGTACAGGATACTGGTGGAGTCCGGGAAGCAATCGCCAACGCGCCGCATTGTTTAACAGGCGAACTACGCATTGGGGGCCAAGATCATTTTTATCTGGAAGGACACGTTTCGTTAGCTCTGCCGTTAGAAGGAAATGGCATGTTGGTCTATACCTCTAGCCAGAGTCCTTCTCAGGTTCAAAAATGCGTGGCACAAGTCCTTGCGGTCCCAATGAGCCAGGTGGTTGTAGAGGTGCGTCGCATGGGCGGGGCTTTCGGCGGTAAGGAGACTCAGGCCGCTCAATGGGCCTGCATCGCCGCATTGTTTGCACGTAAGACGAGTCGTCCTGTGAAATGCCGGCTTGCACGCACCGAAGACATGATTGCCACCGGAAAACGCCATCCATTCCTTGCCCAATATCGTGTTGGATTTGATCATGGTGGTCATATCACCGGCCTGGACATGGAACTGTCTGCTGATTGTGGGTATTCACCCGACTTATCGGATGCCGTTGTGGATCGGGCCATGCTCCATGCCGACAATGCCTATTTTTTACCGAAGGCTAGAATCGTTGGAAACCGTTGCAAAACTAATACGGTATCCAATACGGCTTTTCGGGGTTTCGGCGCGCCACAGGCGATGGTGGCCATTGAAGGGATTATTGATGACATCAGCCGCTACTTGGGGAAAGATCCTCTGGAGGTACGCAAGTTCAATCTCTACAGGCAGGAAGATGGAAGGAATATCACACATTATGGTCAGAAGGTCGAACACATCGTTTTGCCGGAAATCATTTCACGACTTGAAGCGTCATCTCGCTACCGGGACCGGAGAAAAGAAATCGAGATTTTTCATGACAGCCAAACCGTTTTTCGGAAAGGGCTGGCTCTCACACCAGTGAAATTCGGTATTTCCTTTGTGACGACCCATCTGAATCAAGCTGGGGCGTTAGTGCATGTCTATTCGGATGGCAGTATCCACCTGAATCATGGTGGCACAGAGATGGGCCAAGGGCTGTTTGTAAAAGTTGCTCAAGTGGTGGCAGAGGAATTTCAGGTCGATGTTTCGACTGTTCACGTCTCAGCCGCACGCACCGACAAGGTTCCGAATTCCTCTCCTACCGCAGCATCCTCTAGTAGTGATCTGTATGGTATGGCTGCCCGAGACGCCGTAAACAAAATTAAAACGAATATGAAAGCCTTTGCGACTGATCATTTCGGGGTGGCCGAATCAGATGTCCGTTTTGAACAGAGTCAGGTATGGGCAGGAGACCACAAATTTACTTTTGTCGAGTTTGCTCACATGGCCTATATGAACAGGATATGCTTATCCGCGACCGGCTATTATAGCACACCAGGGCTCTACTATGACCGCAATACTGGTTCGGGGCACCCGTTTTTTTACTATGCCAACGGTGCAGCCGTGTCTGAAGTATTGGTGGATGTTCTAACGGGAGAGTATCGTGTCTTAAGGGTGGATGTTATCAGTGATGTCGGACAGTCTATCAATCCTGCTCTCGACATTGGCCAGATTGAGGGAGGTTTCATCCAGGGGATGGGATGGTTAACGACCGAGGAATTAGTATGGGGAGAAAACGGACGCTTACTGACTATATCTCCAGCCAGTTACAAGATTCCTGCCATAGCCGATACCCCACCACAATTCAACGTGGAATTATTCCCATCCTCACCGAATCCCAGCGCGACAATCTACCATTCCAAAGGAGTGGGAGAACCGCCACTGATGTTGGCTATTTCCGTTTGGTCAGCGATACGCGATGCCGTTTCGAGTTTGGATGATTACCGAGTCAGCCCACCGCTCGATACTCCCGCAACTCCTGAGCGGGTGTTATGGGCCATACAAGATACGCTGAAAGCTGGAAGGGTTCGCCATGCACCCATGGATTGAAACCGTACATCAGCTTAACCGGCTGGGCGAAGCCTATGTCATTGTGACAGTCCTAGATGCTCGAGGTTCTACGCCCCGCGATAGTGGGACCAAAATGGTCGTCGCCCGAGAAAAGAACTATGGAACGATTGGTGGCGGGCATCTGGAATTTCAGGCAATCGGTTTTGCCAGTCACATGCTCCATGAAGGCCGAGAACGACAACATGTAGAAACGTTTGCGCTGGGTCCAGCCCTTGGACAGTGCTGTGGTGGTAATGTCACATTGCTGTTCGAATGTTTCTCGGGTAACGACTTCAATATAATGCTGTTTGGCGCAGGGCATGTGGGCACGGCTCTGGTTGATATCCTCAAACAGCTCCCCTGCCGTCTCCACTGGATAGACTCTCGTGACAATCAACATTCGGCGTCTGACACCTTGCCGGCGAACGTGACGGCAATCGTCTCTGAATATCCTGCCGATGAGGTTGCCACCATGCCCCCTGGGGCCTACTACCTTATCCTGACCTATGACCACCAAATGGATTTTGACATTCTCGAAACTGTACTGAAACGTCGTGACGCCCTTTATGTTGGGTTGATTGGGTCCACAACTAAATGGAAGCGATTTACATCTCGTTTAGCGCATAAAGGATACGATGAGAAGTTTTACCAGCAGGTGCGTTGTCCGGTTGGGCTCGACAGCGTACCCGGGAAGCATCCTATAGAAGTGGCAGTCTCTGTGGCTGCGGAGGTGATAGGTGTTCGTCATTCCAAGGACGCTCAAAGGGGCAGTGGAGACGACGTTTCATCGCCAGGACTCAAGGAGGCTGTTCACTCGCCGACCCCAGTTCAAACCAATAGTTCAGATAAGTCATCACATGTCTCATCATGATTTTGCACTCACAAGCCGTCGGGTCATTGTTGGAAGTGAGATGCGCCCGGCTACCCTCATTATACGGGGAGGCATCATCGATGAGGTGGTGCCCGTGTCTCTACAAAAACATGAGTTGCCGGTCGAAGATGTGGGAGCTTTGATTGTTATGCCGGGGTTGGTTGATACACATGTCCACATCAACGAACCTGGTCGATCTGAATGGGAAGGGTTTGAAACAGCTACCCAGTCGGCGGCCGCTGGTGGAATTACGTCAGTCGTGGACATGCCACTCAATTGTACCCCTGTGACGACCTCCGCCGATGCCTTAGCGAGCAAGATTGATTCCGTAGCCGGTAAACTCTGGATTGACTGTGGATTCTGGGGTGGCGTCATCCCATCGAGCCTTGGCGATCTTGCGAAACTGTTGGAAGCGGGAGCTCTTGGAGTCAAGTCATTTACCATCGATTCAGGCATTGAGGAATTTCCTTCGGTCGAAGAAGCCCATATCCGTCATGCCATCCGAATCCTGGCTGGGTACCATGTGCCTTATCTGATTCACGCCGAGCTAGAAAGGGCCAAGCAGAAATCGTCGGTTATTGGTACCAGTTACCGAAGTTTTTTGGAATCACGTCCATGCCAATGGGAGGATGATGCCATTGCGATGGTGATCCGTTTGTGTCAAGAAGCAAGAGATGAGGGGATCGATGCTCATATGCACATTGTGCACTTATCTTCTGCAGATGCTCTTGCATCCATTGCGGAGGCTAAGGAACACGGACTGTCATTGACGGCCGAATCCTGTCCCCACTATTTGACGTTATGTGCCGAAGATATCCCCGACGGTCAGCCGCTGTTCAAATGTTGTCCTCCGATAAGAGGAAAAGCGAACCAAGAACGCCTATGGCAGGGGTTGATTGATCACGTGGTGGATTTTATTGTTTCGGACCATTCACCCTGTTCTCCACAGCTTCGACGCTTGGATACCGGTGATATCGAACAGGCGTGGGGTGGCATTGCTTCATTGCAGTTTGGTCTTTCCGTTATCTGGACAGAAGCCAAACAGCGCGGTATTGACTTGATTCAGGTTATAGACTGGATGAGTACGCGTCCTGCACAGTTTGCTGGACTGGGAGACTATAAGGGACGCCTTGCATCAGGCTACGATGCCGATCTCGTGGTATTTGATGATGCGGGAAGCTATATTATCCAGCCGGAGATCATCAAGTATCGCCACAAAGTCACTCCGTATGAAGGGCGCTTAGTCCATGGAGTGGTGAAGGCCACGTATGTCCGAGGGCAGAAGGTCTATTCGGAAGGAAATTTTTCTGACGAGCCGGTAGGTAGACCTATTTTACGGCACCACTAAAGGATCTTTGTCCAGTTTATCCGCTGGCAAGTGGAGGTTTTGAGGCGGTCATGGGCGTGAAATGGATCTACACGGCTTCGGTACCGGAACTGGAAAGTTTTTTCCATCGATGCTGTACCTGTGAGACCTGGGTCCAGCGCATGGTAGCCGGACGGCCCTACAACTCCCGAGACAGCGTGCTCAAAGCTGCCGATGTCAATTGGCACGGTCTGGATGAATCTGATTATTTACAGGCATTTGAGGGACATCCAATGATCGGCGATATTCAATCGCTAGCAATGAAATATGCGGATACCAGGACCTTCGCCTATGACGAACAATCCAGAGTCACTACTGCAAACCAAGAAATACTTCAAGCATTAGCGACAGGGAATGCGGAATACAAGGCCAGATTTGGTTTTGTTTTCCTTGTCTGTGCGACGGATATAAGTGCCGGAGAAATTCTTGCAAGTCTGCAAGCCCGATTAAGGAATACAAGGGACATGGAAATCCAGAATGCTGGGCAGGAGCAGTGCAAGATCACCCGCATTCGCCTGGAGAGGCTGTTATGAGCCGAATTAGTACACATGTTCTGGATACCGGGCTGGGAAAACCTGTCCACGGCATGGAGATTACACTCTATAAAATTGTTAACGGGCAACGAATTGAATTAGCCTCGGAGCATACCAATAGCAATGGCCGTATCGAGAATCTGGATGCGAGCGATAGTATTCAGGAAAGTGGCACATATTGTCTGCATTTTTCCACCGAAGCATACTTCCTCCAGAACAGCATTCCTGTCTTTTATCCGTACGTCGAGGTTGTATTCAATATAAATGTCGAACAACCGAAATACCATATTCCGTTGGTACTCTCGTCGTTTGGGTACGCCACCTATATGGGCTCGTGAACCTAGAATGAGAATCGGTTACGCGAAACAGTTTGTCAACGTGTCACCAGTTCACCTCCCTAAAGCCTTTGTTGTTCCTTCCATCTAATTGAGGAAATCCATCACAGTGCCTTACCCCATTTCCATCTCAAAAATCTTTCGACAAATTCCCTGATAAAAACAGAGCTATGGAAACCTATGTGCTCGAATGGGGAAACCTGATCCTTCGCTGGCTTCATGTCATTGTCGGTATTGCCTGGATCGGCACATCGTTCCTTTTCATGCGGCTTGACTATAGTCTCACTCCTTCATCGAAGAAAGAGATTCAGGCGGACGAAGTGGGTCATGCGTGGCTCGTTCACAGCGGCGGCTTCTACGAGGTGACAAAATACCGTGTGCCACCAACCAGCATGCTGGATAATCTGCATTGGTTTAAATGGGAAGCCTACTTGACCTGGTTGAGCGGCATGGCACTGCTCACGGTCATATATTATGTGCGGGCAGAATATTCTCTTATTGATGAACAGTTGGCAGATCTAACCCAATGGCAAGCAATAGGGATTGGCTTGGGATTTCTCGTGGGAGGATGGTTTCTGTATGACCTGCTTTGCAAGTCACATCTTGCAAACAACAAGTACCTGTTGGCCCTACTGGCACTGATCGTTGTGATGATGGTGGCTTTTGTGCTGACTCAAATATTCAGCGCGCAAGGAGCCTTTATTCATGTCGGAGCCATGATAGGGACAGTAATGGCGGGGAATGTGTTCATGATAATTATTCCCGCCCAAAAGGCCTTGATTGCAGCAGTGACCGATGGAGGTATGCCAGACATAAACTTGGCCACGGAAGCCAAGTTACGATCAATACATAATCACTATGCGACGTTGCCCTTGTTGTTCATCATGATCAGCAACCACTACCCGATAGTTTACATGTATGAATATAATTGGCTGGTTCTAACCGCAATTGTTGCCGTCACATCAAGTACTCAACATTATTTCAACCTAAAACATAAAGGTATTAATAAACCGTGTGGGGAATAGGGGAAAGCTCGCCGCCGAGGTCAGGAAAAAGGTAAAGAAACCTGATTATAAGGCATTGTCATGTATGGATGTGCATGGCGAATTCTTCATCATGCGGCCCCTGGGGTGTAAAACAATCCCTTATGCCATAGGCGCCACATGGCGCGCCTTCCCTTTTTCATTCCAATCTGAACGCAAGTGTCTGGCATCATGGACCCACGGGAAAGAAAAAACTAGATACTATAATGGCACTTTGAAGTGAAGACACTATTATTTTCTGACTGTGATTTTTAATTGAGTAAAATTTGATAAGAGTCACACGGGCAGGCTTGAAGGAGAGAGTTCATTCCTATCTCTACTCTTATAAGGTTCTAAAGTTGCATAAATGATCCTTTTTGCAACCATTTTCGGTATTGTCAACGTAACGAAAATTTCACCATGAGCATACAATTCG
>JAQBGS010000185.1:0-5108 GCA_032128535.1 Nitrospirota bacterium | reverse complement strand
ACTAGGAGAACAGAGGAACTATTTCGGGCCGCGTAGCGGGTCTCCTCCCAAGACTGCTGGTGAAATTCTTTTGCAACATCCTGCCGATCCATGCAACCATTTCGCAGTTCTCCGCCTTAAAATTTGCGTCAGGCCATGAATTCACTTATTCCGTTCTATCTGGTCTCACTGAATAATAGGCTAGCACCAATAATAGGGCCTTTTCCACATGTCCGACGCCTGCTGACAGGCCCAAGGGACGGACGCTCGTATTGTTACGCGGGCCTTGTTTGAGTTCTTCGACATGGCTCAGGATAGACTCCGCGAGTTTGTTCGTTCTCGGTTACATGTCCTGGCATTCATGCCATTACTCAATGATTAAGGGATTTTTTGCTTCATGTAAGCTCCCTGGCCTCGTGGCTTGGCTGAGCAGTGCAGCTGACTCCGGAGGCAAGGCGCGCACTGTCTGAGCGTAGCGAGTTTGCGCGCCGCCGGAGTCGGCGAACCGCGCAGGGAACCCGTAGGGCCACGCCACGGCCAACATGGTTTTGGGTCCTTTTGCCGAAACAAAAGGGCCTCGGCTGCCGGGCCGAAACCCGGCATCACAGAAAGCCAGGTGAAGACGAAAAAAGCCGACAGGAAAATTTTGCGAGCTGTATTTCTCCTGGAGATAATTTGTTCTTAAATAGTTTCGGGTATGAGAAGCTTATTGGGAAAAGAATATTGATAAAAATTTCTACTAGTGGGTGTCGGGGCTGAGGGCTACGGCTTTGATTTGAGCATGGACGCGTTGTCCTGGATGGAGTTTGAGTGTCGATAAAGATTTGCGGGTGATGGTGGCGAGAAGCGGGCATCCGATATCGAGTTTGATATCGACCAACGGGTGCGCCGCATTGACCTCCCCAATTTCTACGACGGTGGCTTCGAGAAGATTTAGCACGCTGGTTTGAAACGAGGGTGGACTGGAAATAATGCTCACGTCCTTGGCCAGAATCTGTACTCGTAGTCGTTCTCCAATGTTTCGATGTTGGTGGGGGACATGGAGATGCCCGCCAGAGAAGGCCAGCTTGGTGAGGCCAAATTCTTGATCTTGCTCGGCTACCGTGGTGTCGACAAGGGCCCCAAGATGCGATTCCGGAATGAGATGCCGAAGATTCAGTTGTGAGAACACCTCTTCAATCGGCCCACTGCCTAC
The DNA here is from genome assembly GCA_032128535.1 of Nitrospirota bacterium. Taxonomy (GTDB): domain Bacteria; phylum Nitrospirota; class Nitrospiria; order Nitrospirales; family UBA8639; genus Nitrospira_E. The sequence continues at coordinate 3,934 of JAQBGS010000185.1, read as the reverse complement.
GACTTTTCCTTCCTTCAGTACTATCACAGTTTTGGCGAGCTCGACGATTTCATGTAGGTCATGACTGACGTAGACGATGGGAATGTGAAATTCCGAATCGAGGCGTTGAATGAAGGGGAGGATTTCTCGTTTTCGTTGCAGATCAAGGGAGCTGAGTGGTTCATCCATGAGCAAAAGGTGCGGGCTGGTTAATAAGGCGCGGCCGATGGCGATCCGTTGCTGCTCGCCTCCTGATAAAGTTTGGGGCCGACGATCAAGTAGTCTGTCGATATTCAGAACCTGGACGACTTGATCGAGTGATATGCGACGGCGAATTTCTGCTGTTCGTTTCCATCCATATTGTAAATTAGCTCGGACGTTCAGGTGAGGAAAGAGCCGCGGTTCTTGGAAGACATAGCCAATAGATCGTTGAGACAGTGGGACGAAAATACCTTGGCTTTCATCTTGCCAAATGTGGCTATTCAGGACCATTGAGCCTGAGGGTGAACGTTCTAACCCGGCAAGACATCGTAAGAGCGTGGTCTTTCCGCAACCTGATGGGCCAAAAACGGTAATGATCCCTTCGGCGGGAACCGCGATGTTCACCTGCAGATGAAAGGTCTGAAATTTAAGGTCAAAGTTGGCGGCTAATTGGCTCATGTGACATGGATGGGCAGTCGTCGATTCGCGGTGTATACGGCGAGGAGGACGATAAAGGAAAAGAGGAGCAATCCGGCTGACAGCGTATGCGCTTGAGCATACTCAAGGGTTTCTACATGATCATAAATGGCAATGGAAAGAACTTTGGTCTGTCCTGGAATATTGCCGCCTACCATGAGCACGACACCAAATTCTCCAAGTGTGTGCGCGAATCCTAGGACAATGGCCGTCAGGTATCCACGAATGGCCATTGGTGACATCACAGTGAAAAAGGTGTCGAGTTTAGAAGCCCCAAGAGCCCACGCCGCCTCTAAGGGCTTTTTCCCAACGGCTTCAAATGCACCGTGGAGGGGTTGGACGACAAAGGGGAGGGAGTAGAAGGTTGATGCTAGCACCAGGCCCGTGAACGTGAACGAAAGGGCCGAGCCGGTGAGGTCTTTCCATGGCCCACCGAGAAGGCCATAAGGGCCAAGCGCGATCAGGAGATAGAACCCTAAGACCGTTGGCGGTAAGACGATGGGAAGGGCCACGATGGCTTCCACGATGGTTCGTAGTCGCGAAGTGGTAAACGCGAGCCACCAGGCGATAGGTGTTCCCACGAAAAGTAAAACGATGACCGTGGCTCCTGCAAGTTGCAAGGTCAGCAATAACGGTCCTAAATCAAGATCGATCATGTAAGAGGTGCTTGCTCCTGCTTTATTCTTAAAAAGCCAATTGTAAAAGTAAAAAGACATAATGTCAATTTTAAATAAATAAATTCAAGGGTGGGCAGACAAATTCGCTGGGCTCAAATGAGGCTAGTCGGATCATTCGAGCGTTCGTCTCTTGGCTTGGGCAGCAGGCGTTGGTTACAGCAAATGACTATGAAGAATCATGCTGATAAGCATGTGGGGTAATTATTGGAATAGCTATCAGGCGACTACTTTGAATTTAATCGCGCCGAACTGCCGGGAATAAGGATGGGGAAATCAGGGACAGAGGGAAGCCTGGTTGGCTATGAGTAGCTTTTTACTCCTTGCTACAGGTTTGATCTTTAAGCACTTTGCAAGGGGAGGCACTTCTGGCCAGTTTCCAGGATTTCAGAAGAGGAGGCACGGGATCTGGTCGAAGCTCGACAACGACATCGATCATGTCGCCAACCTCTAATGTTTTGAGATGTTCTTTCACGGCATCTTCGACCTGAACCCATTGAATCCCGGAATTGGTGGTAATAAGGAAATACCCCTTATCCGGTTCCAATCTGACGATGGGGCTGTAATAACTTTTGAGGGAAGTCGAGGCTTCAGCAAAGACAGGAGCGCTCGTTAGGAATAGCAGGGCAAGGCCGAAAAGAATGTTGGTGGCATGATGAGGGGGCATGAGTTTCTCCTTCTGAGAATATCCTGAGATATCTTGAGACAATCTCCAATTATCTCAGGATGTCAGGCGGAATGTCTATGGTCCTACGGAGAAATTAGGAAATGTAAAACAGGGGAAAAGGTGCCTAAGAAGCGGTTTGTTGGATGGAGACTTCCGTCGCTTGGGAGTCCTGGATGCGATAGGCTCGAATTTCAGGGCTATCCGTATGCTCCAACGAGATAATGAGGTGGAGAGGTTCTGGAAAGTTGAGTTTTTTGCGATAACTTTCAAATTCCATGGCAATGGTGATATCGGTTTGAGAGGGCCGTGCCGGGCTGAAGGTATGAGAATGGTAAAACCCTATCAGGTCCAGATCTTTTGAACGAATGTCGCGTTGGGCCATGGCCATTTCGCGTGCGTCCATTTGGAAAGCGATGTCGGCACGTTCTTCCGGGGAGAGCCGTTGGAGGTCAGAAAGTTTGGCTCCCTCAAAACGAGAGAGATCCCCCTCAGACATGTTGGCTAGAATATTCGTAATGCGATAGCGCTCCACCACGGCTTCTTGTTTGCCAGATAAAATGCCGCAGCATTCATGCGGAGCTAGCTCCCGTGCATGGGCAATCATGTCTTGAATGATGCCAGAAGGAATGTGGAGCATAGAGGTCAGAGGCTACAGACAACCTCATAGTTCTCTCCCAGCTCGGTAATGGTGGGATGAGGTCCGCAGAGAGGGCAATCGGGCGCTTTCGGACGACCAACTTTTTTGAAGGTCATATCTAAGGCGTCATACAGGAGCAGGCGGTCGGCCAGCGTTTCTCCAAGCCCGAGAATTTCTTTAATGGCTTCATTGGCCTGCAGCACACCAATCGTTCCTGCCAAGACACCCAACACTCCGGCTTCCTGACAATTCGGCACCAACCCTGCTGGTGGTGGTTCTGGATACAAGCAGCGATAGCAGGGAAAGCCCTCATGTGGTTTGATCGTGGCCAGTTGTCCCTCAAATCGAAAGATGCTGCCAGAAATGAGAGTCTTTTTTGCAAAGAAACAGGCGTCATTAACCAAAAATCGAGTGGAAAAATTATCGGATCCATCAAGAATGATGTCATATTTTTCAAGGAGAGGCATGATGTTCTCTTTACTGACATGCTCCGGATAGAGTTCAAGCGTAGTCTCGGGATTTAACGCCGATAAGAGTTGCCCGCCTGATTCAACTTTCGGCATACCAATGCGATCAGTGGTATGAAGAATTTGTCGTTGCAAGTTAGACAGGTCGACGACATCGCCGTCCGTGAGCCCGAGGGTGCCAATGCCTGCCGCCACCAGGTAGAGCGCGGCGGGGGATCCCAGTCCCCCGGCTCCAATGACCAGAACCTTAGCATCTTGAAGTTTCTTCTGGCCTTTGCCACCCACTTCACTCAAAATCATTTGGCGGCTATAGCGATTAATTTGTGAATCGGTAAATTGCATACAACGTGTTCTTTTATTCCACGACGTTTAATTCAATGGGATCAACAATGCAGCCTTTTTGCCGAAGGCCTTCGATAGCCCGCTCAATCTCATCGGCTTCCCCAGAGAATTCGACATCAAGCCAACCGGTGGTCTCACGAACATCGGCTCGTCGAATACTGGTCACCACCTGAAACTCTTGTCCAATTTGGTGAAGGATGGGTTCGGGAATGTGTTCTTCTGGGTACCGAATGTGGTAACGAAGTTTGGCCATTTAGCTGCCTCCTGCAATGGCGGGAATAATGGACATTTCATCGCCATCTTTCAATGGGGTCTCTTTCCCTGTGAGAAATCGGATGTCTTCTTCGTTGACATAGATATTGATAAATCGCCGGACTTCTCCCTGGTCGTCGCAAATTCGTTCTTTAATGCCAGGGTGAGCTGATCCTAAATTCTCAATAATTTCCGCGACCGAATTGCCGGCAATTTCCACTTCATTTTTCCCACCGGT
>JAQBGS010000184.1:0-4202 GCA_032128535.1 Nitrospirota bacterium | reverse complement strand
CCTACGTTTGTGGGTGTGTTCTCTTTGGTAGATAAAGCAAGCTTGGGGCCAGCCGAACAGAAATTTTTAAATATTTAAAATCTTATTAATTTCAATACCTTATGTGGATTTTTTTATTGAGGTTGCGGGGGCATCTCCTGGGGGTTGATTCCCATAAGTGTGCACGATGGTGTCAATGTGTCTACGGTGGGGGCAGCTCGACCTGCTGATGTGGGGGTGGAAGGGCGATACTTCAGGAGCGGGGAGAGATGGGTCCACGATGGGACGCAAATAGTGGGTTCACTATGTCGATGAACCTTGACTATCACGTATCATATCGAATTTTTGGTCCTGGCCTTACAGCTTGTCGAGGTATACCGGAAATTCTTCTTGAGGTTTGCCAGCCAACAATCGTTGGAAGGAGAACTCATCTCCCGGGTGTCCCCAACTCTCGTGTCAACGTGCTTTTCTGTGTTGCCGGGTTTCGCCCCGGCAGGCGAGGCCCTTTTGTTCCGGCAAAAGGCCCCAAAACCAGTGATGCCCCGTCTGGCCTCATGCGAGCGGACGGACGCCAGCCTGAGGAGGGCGGACCAACTCGCTCCGCTCACACAAGGCCCGCCAGTGATGAGAGCGTCCCTCCCTTGGCCCAGACGGCAGGCATCGGACCATGGGAGACGAACTTTTCAGGGACGCACATGAAAGGGCGAGGGAGCTTTGAAATGTCTGAGTTGAAAGTTAACCAACTATAGGCTGCGGCTGGATTATAGTTTTTTGATTTTCAGAATGAGTTAGAGCCAGTTGTTAATGAGCAGGAAGGGTGCCCAATAGCCGGGATGACGATAGATCGCGTGGTCCAGCAAACTGATTTGGGCTTGCTGCAGGGCCTCGGCTTTGGAATGTGAGGACTGTTTTAATTGGGCATAGAAGCGTTGCACCAGAATGGAGGAGGCCTGGTCATTGATAAACCAGAGGGTGGCTAAGGCGCTTCTCGCCCCTGATTTGATGGCTACCCCGGCGAGGCCTAACGCGGCTCGTTCATCTCCGACTGCGGTTTCACAGGCGCTCAACGTTAATAAGTCTAATGGGGTTTTGCGGAATTGAAACAAGCCCATGAGTTCTCCAAGCTGGGTCATCGTGAGCTTTTTATCGTATGCCAATACATACGAATCTTGCGGGTCTTTGTCGAATTTTCCATGTGAGGCAATGTGGACGATCGTAAACTCCTCCCGTTTCATTTCTCGTTCGATATTGAGCGCCAGAAAATCTTTATCGACCAGCGCCTTTCCTCCAAACAAGTTTTGGATGTCTTGAATTTCCTGGTGCACATTGGGCAACGGGGCAAATCCTTGGACGCCTTCGGTTAAGCCAATCGAGAGGAGGTGGACTTGTTCACGGTCTAAGCTGTGCGCATCCGTCAGTGTGAGCCCGGGTGTCGTGGCAATGGCGTATTTTTGAATCAGGAATTGTTGGCCATCGTGGAGGGCCGCCATTGGGATGGTCCGTAAGGCGCCATCTGGTACGAAGACGAGCGTGTGGATGTTGAATTCCTTGAGGGATGGTTCAAGCGGTTTCACAAGCAGCGTATAGAGTTCTTGGGCATGGGGAAGATATTGGTGCGTGGTTCGTTTTTCTAACAAGGCCCGGAAGCGGTCAATGGTTTGCGTTAATTCGTGTTCCGATATGGGGACGGTTATTCGTTTGATGGTTCCCCCCAAGCTCATGAGGATGTCGGTACGATCCTGAAAGACAATGGGATAGATGATGGCAGTCTGTGGCGCGACCTGATCGATGGCTTGAATGCGCGCTTGGTTCACTTCCACGCAATCGTCCTTGAAATAGTCTTGCAGTTCGGCCGCCTTGAAGTTTTCAATCGTATCTCGAGTTTGGAAAAGGAGCGTGTTTCGTGCCGGACTCTCCGGGAGTTGATCGGTTCGCGCCAGCAAGGTATCGGCCATTTCAAAAAACAGGCCTCCGATGCTTTCCCGAAAGGCGGTCGGGTGGTTTGGGAGGCCGGCGACCAGTTCCTGGCGAATGGGCTGCAGTGTGTCGATGGCCCGTTGATAGGCCAGGATTGCCTCGTCGAGTTGTCCGAGCTGTTTGAGGTACCGTCCGGTTTTCCATTCCCACAGATACAGGGCTTCGGGAGCCTGGCCTTGCTGGCTGGCCCGGATGGCTAATTGGGTCAGTTTCAGGGCTTCACGAGGGCGCCCCTCCTCTTCGTACATTTCCGCCAGAAAACCCCAGCCATAGGATTCCTGTTTCCAATCTCCAATCGCCTTGGCCGAATGAATGCCGTCCTGCAGGGCCTCGCTGGCTTGGGTGAACAGGCTGGCGCGATTTTCTGTGTCTTGTCGACTGATATCACGCAAGCCCCGTCCAATGGTGAGGAAGTTTTGGACTTTCTCATGTGAGTCTGGCAGGGCCTTGGTTTTGTCCCAGGCCTGCTGCAGCCGAAGGGTGGCATTGGGGATCGCGTCGGTTTTCATTTCCACCAAGCCCGCATTCACCATTGCTCGGATGGAGAGGGACTGGAGATCAAGCGAGTCCGCTAAAATACTCGCTTCGGTATAGGCGGCAATCGCAGCGGTAGGATTTTTGAGAAGGACCTGCGCGGTGCCCAGATCATTGAGAAGCGTGGCCATGAGTGGTCGATCCGGAAGCTCACGGGCTATTTTCAGCGCTTCTTGCAGAATGGTGAGTGCCGGTTCCGCTTCTCCTATTTTTACATGCAATGTTCCCAACTGCCCCATGGCCTGTGCCATCAAGTGGGGGTGATTGTGCGTTTGGGCTACCTGAACCGCAGTCTGGAGAAGGAGTTGTGCCCGGTGATTTTTCCCCATTTCCGCAAGGGCCCTCGCTGCATAGATGAGGGCTTGAATATGATTGGGGTGATCGCCGGATTGTTGAAAGCTCGCGGAGGCTTGCGTCCATGATTCTGTCGCCTGTTCAAAATTTCCTTGCCCATACCATTCTTGACCTTTGGCCATGAGATCATTTGCAGGGGCCTCTCCAGTTGCGACACCGGGGAATCCCCCTCCGCCCGCTGTCGGTAGGAGCATCAGGATGATGAGCGCCCGCAAGAAACCCATCTTTTGAAAATGGCTGGTCATAGGTATGATTACCCTTTCCGGGAATGATCACGATGAGGAATGTGCCTATTCTAGGAACTTGCTGCAATAAGGTCAAAAAGCCGTTGGCGAAGTTTTGGGTGCGGGGGGATGGTGGTTAGAAAGTTTTGTCCGGGGAATATGGGTTGCACGGTTGACAAACTGTCTACAATGTAGACATCTGACCATCGCCGTGAAATGGTGGAGACGGCTTGAATATTTCTAAGTGGTTGAAGTATTGGATGTTTTCAGTCTCGGGGATAGATATGCCGCTGAAAATTTTTGGAATGAAGCTTGCGTTATAATATGGTTGTAGCGATCCCCAGGACTTCTGAAATAGAGGTGAATCGGTTTTTTTGGGGGTAAAGATTATTTGGGAGAAAAGGAGGCATGAAAATGAAGATCAATACACTAACATGGGGCGTCACTCTCTTCGGCCTGGCAGTCGGTCTGAGTTCACTTGCCATGGGAGGGCAAGAAAAGGTCAAAAAATCTCCTGAACCGTCTGCCTTGCCCGCAGAATCGGCATTGTTGTCAAAGAAGGTGGGGCAGGCCCCCCAAGCGTCTGTCGATACCTCGCTGGTCCGGGTCGCCGATGACCAACCGGTTCCTTCTTCAAAAATCTCTGAGCCTTTGTATCAACCTCCTCGCCGAGGGGCGCCTGGGGGGCGAGTGGGTGGTGGCACGCGAGGGCCTTCGCCAGGGTTGCCTCTTTTGTATGCGTTGGTTCCGGATCATGTGGCCCTGACGGCCCATGAACAGCCACCGTTAGTTTGGTATCTCTCCAGAGCGACCTCCCTTCCGCTGGAATTTACGGTTCTAGAGGGTATTGGGGTTGACCCGATTCTTGAAGTGCGCTTGCCTTCTCCCGCAGAGGCTGGGATCCATATGATTTCCTTGGGTGAGTATGACCTGAAATTTGAACAGGGGAAGACGTATCAATGGTTTGTGTCCTTAATTCCTGACCCTGCTCGCCGGTCCAAAGATATTATTACGGGCGGCATGCTGGAAGTGATGCGTTTGCCAGAGAACCTTGCGGAAGCGATCAAGCAGGCGACTCCGCAAGAGGCCACCAAATTATTGGCCCATGCAGGGTTTTGGTATGACGCCATTGGG
>JAQBGS010000183.1:0-3910 GCA_032128535.1 Nitrospirota bacterium | reverse complement strand
ATTCATCCTTGCCCGTGAGATGGAATAAATCCACATACCACCTGACCGCCTGAATATTTTCCCGCGCGGGTTTTGTCGGAATATTTAATAAGCCCAAATTTTCGGAAGAATGTGGAAGATCAAAAAATCCACCACCCTTGGTATCCTCCAATAACCTTTGATTCACCTGAGCAAGCGCTTCGGCATGCTGCAAATAGGTGAAATCCTCCGTTGCTCGAAAGGCCTCCACTAAAGCCAGACCCAATCGAATATGATCCGATAACATCCCATAGAGCTGTAAGGAATCATTACTTGCTCCATGGGACAACCCCTTTTTCTCATCAAACCGCTCTTCCATTATCCGTTGAAGGACCTTGAGCGCTCTCTCCTCCAACTCCGTCTTTCCAAGCACCTGCGCGGCGTGTAGATAGGCCCATGCCATATCGGCATTGCTGCCCGTATACATTCTCCTATCCACCAGCGGCATTCCCCTAGCCATACGGTGAATCGTACCCCAGGAAAAATACTCAGCTCCCGGGACGAGAGTCTTTCCGTCCTGTCCTCGTACATCAGCATCCTGGCTTTCAAAGAACTGACCTGTTCGGTGATCGAATAAAAACGTTTCCACATAATCAATGATTCGTTCGGCAATATATTGGAATTCTGTATTTCCAGTGAATTGAAACGCCCTGACATAATTGTGAAGATTCTGGGCTTGAACCGTCAGCATTTTTTCAAAATGTGGCTGACTCCAATCGGCTTGTTCCGCATAGCGGTAAAACCCACCCCAAACCGGATCAAGTAAGGCGACCTGTTTTTCTAACGTCGTCAGACCCATGTTGATCAATTCCACATCATTTTCAAAGAATCCATATGTCAAAGCCACCTGAATGGCTTCCGGCTCAAAAAATTTCGGGTGATCTCGGAATCCTCCATTCACGAAATCAAATTCTTTTTTCATCATTTCCACGCTATGCCTTGCCATAGAGTGATGCAGTGCACCACTTGGAGATTGATTCGTTTGCCTTCTGTCCTTCACTCGATTCCACAACTGGGCGGCCTGTTGGCGCAAATCTTCTTTCTCCGAGTCATACAACAGCCTGGCCTCTTGGAGAAGTTCGAGCATCACTTCTGGTTCCAGGGAATTGGCTTGAAAGAGGATTTCGCCTGTTGGCAACAGCAGGCTGGTCGTCGGCCATCCACCTTTTCGATAGCGGGCTTCGAGGTCAGGTCGTTGATCCGTATCGACTCGAACCGCAATAAAATTGGTTTGAAGCAAGGCCATGACTTTAGGGTCGGCATAGGTCGTTTGATCCATCACATGGCAGGCATGGCACCACACAGCCGTCAGGTCCAGAAGGATGAGTTTATCTTCAACCTGAGCCCGATCAAAGGCCTCTTGTCCCCATTCATGCCATTGCAGGCCAGACTGATGATCAGGCTTTGTCTGATGGGAAAAGGCCGTGTGTTCTCCAAAAATGAATACAGAAACGGTTAGGCAGAGAATAAAAACGACTTTTGACACTATGTTGAGAAGTGGTGGTCGAGATGGGAAGAAATTATCAGGAAATCGAGAGGCCATGACACTGGACCAATCGTCAATGTATATAAGGAGGGGCCGCTTGGTTAAATCCCGATCTTAGCATCGAGAATCTTTACGATCCCTGCAGCGGCAGTGATACGAACCGCATCGTCGTTATCTCGAAGAGTGCGCGTTAATATCGAAAGCAAATCGCGTCCACCCAATCGCCCCAAGGCTCGGACGGCAACAATTCGTGGACCCGGGATAGGATCGTTTAACATGAGTTTCAGTGTGGCGATGACTTTCGCACCATTCCCGTTGCCCAACGCTTTCACCGCAATGGATCGAAGCCCAGGATTTTGGTCTTGGAGTAATTTATGAAGCGTCCCCTCCACCACTGAAAACGGTGCGCCCACACGCAACAACGAGGCACTGGCCGCAGCTTGAACACCAGAATCCTTATCCAGCAAGGCCCTTGTCAAGGGCGTTAAGACCTGGTGGGATTCATAGTACCCCATACTAAAGGCGGCCTTATTCCTTACCCCGGGGACAGGATCGAAGAGGGCCGCGTTAAGAGTGGGCAAGCTTTCCGAATCGTGTATTTTCCCCAACGACCCTATAGCTGCGGCCCGTATTGAAGGCTGCGTATCCCGTGCCGTTTTTTCTAAAATGGGGAGGGCTCGACGATCCTGTAATTCTCCAAAGGCCCGTATCGCTCCTCCTCGCTCATAGCCTTCCTCACTGTGTGCCCCCGTTTCCAATCGTGCCCACCGTTGCTTCTGCCCCAATTCATAGAGAACGGTCGCCGCCGCTATTTGTACTAAGGCCTGTTCGTCTTGAAGCGATTCTTCAATCAATGGAATCTCATTCTTGTCCCCTGATTTCCCAATACTTTTGACTGCCGTCGCACGAACAAGCCCTGCCGAATCTTTTAACGCCCCCCGCAATCGCTTGGAACGCTGTCCGGCCTTGCGTTGCCCCAAGGCTTCGACAATCAAAGCACGAATCATTCCAGACCCATCAGTCAAGCCATCTTCTAAAAATCCAATCATCTCATCGGAATCAATTTCTTTGAAGGCCGTGTAGACCGCCCCTCGCATTTGCTCTCGCATATCGGCTTGTTTTGACAAAATTATCGCAAGGGCAAGTTGCCGTAAAAGACTTTCATCTTCACGCTTGGTGGACTGAACCAATTTCTCATACGAATCCATGGCCCCTGGGGCATTGCCCATTCTGGCCAACGCCAGGATATGAAGCCGATACATTTGAGGCGAAGGGCTGGCTTCTTGAAGAAGGGGCTCCACAAGTTCCACGACTTTTTTAAAGTCCCCTTTATTAAAAGCGCCGTCCGCTTGTTCAAGGACCGTATTTTGGGAATTTTCCGCCCAGATTTGAACCGGGAGCAACCCTCCTGTTGCCAACACGAAAACACCGACCATCTTCAACACACAAATAAGACGAATAGCCATACGCAATTTCACAATTTTCCTTCTTTACCCTTTAGGGCTTTGAGCCTCCTGAGCTTCAATAATCCTATATCCCAAAGGCGCCTCAAAATAAAACTCTGGCTGAGAGGATACAACCACATGCTCATATTCCACATACCAGTCGCGATCTTGGCTGACCAGTTTCAACAGAACGTTTCGGGCAGGATCCACCCACTCAAAAAATCGCTCGGTTTTTCCGAATCGATCCTGTACCTCCACATCATAGAGCTGGGCTTCGTGATTATTGACCATGGAGTCGCCGATCAAGGTCCGGCTGGTTTCCCCTTCCAAGGTAACAGAAAATGGTAACAAATAGTCAGATGTTAACGGAACGCTCACGACCATTCGACGTTGAGACAAGACATACCACACCTTTTGCTCATCTAAGCGCACGATCGTGACGCCGGCATATCCTAATCCCGTTTTGACGCCCCCCATATGTTCGATTCGATAACGATCATGTTTCACGAATAACTGGGCTTTGGCCTTTCGCCCATCATGTTTCCATATGAGTCTGGCCGAAAACTCGGCGGAACTGTTGCCCAAATTTACCTGCTGTGTCCAGCCATTTGTGCTTTGGAGCAAACATGCCACAACAGCAAGGCCAATAATCAAAAATGGCCCAATCACGTTCCTCGCATTAGATGTTGGAATAGAAACAGAAACAGGCCATCTCATGGCCGTTGATGTTCGACCAGAGGCTCAATGGTGATGGGGCGTCCGAGTGCAGCTTGAGTAAATCGAGGTGGCGTTTGACGGGTATGAGCCGTCCAACGCCTGACCGGAGAATTCAGGGAAAAATCCACCTGAGTGGCTTGAGAGGATTGCACCGTCACGGTTTGAATTTGTTCTTGCTTCACACTGGGATGCCAGGCACGTAGACGATAGGTTCCTGGAGGAATACCGGCGATTTCATAACTGC
>JAQBGS010000182.1:0-4238 GCA_032128535.1 Nitrospirota bacterium | reverse complement strand
TCAACTGACCAATACGCTGACCAATACGCCGAAAAAAGACGTGGCCACGATTCAATCATTAGAACAGCAGAATACCAAACTCCAAAAAGACGCCCAATGGCTGCGCAGTCAACGAGATCTCATGCGGAAATCTCTGGTCATCCAACAGATTGGCGGTCAAACCCATGAGCTGCCTTTTTCGTTTTCCACCGTCTCTAGCATCATGGAAGATGCCTTAACGAAAAATGGCTATACGGTTCTGACCACCATGCAAACCGACCAAAAAGCTATTTATATAACGGATCGAAAAACTTCTCTCCCTCCTTCTTTAGAACTTTCCGGGTTTCGCAATCAATATCTAGCCATGATCGAGAAGGGACCTGCCGACCACACCACGATTTGGGTTCGAGCGGAATTTGAAAAACTCTCTAGAAACGGGCATATTTTTGCCGCACCACAAGCTGAGTTAGCCGACATAGAATTGCGCCTCATTCAGGAAATTCATCAAACCCTCGCCAGTGGAACTGCGGCACACGCCAAGAACTTCTAGATTCGTGAACAGGGTCTGGAGTGAAATTCAACCGTACGAAAAGGAGGAGAAGGCCTGAAGAAAAGCCTGTGAATTCTGAAAGGAAGGACTTAATGAGTTCGAAGCGATTGTCCTACTTGCAAAAAACGGTGAACTCCCTGTGCAGCTTTCCGACCTTCCGCAATCGCCCACACAATGAGAGACGCCCCGCGTTTCGTATCACCTGAGGCAAACACCCCAGCGATATTCGTCATGAAGTGTTCGTCGACCGCCACATTGCCTCGGGCATCGTAGTTGAGCCCGAGAGAATCCAAGAGGCCGTTTTTGACCGGGCCTACAAAGCCCATCGCCAACAAGACCAGATCGGCATCCATCTCCATTTCAGAACCAGGAACTGGAACGATCTTTCCCTCTTCAAACACGACACGATTCGTATGCAACTTTTTAACGTGCCCATTCTCCCCCGTGAATTTAGTTGTGGAAATACTCCACTCACGGTCACAGCCTTCTTCATGAGCATGAGAGGTTCGCAATCTCATCGGCCATAATGGCCAAGGCGTGGAGCCAGACCTAGTAGGTGGAGGCTCCGGCAACAACTCAAATTGATGCGCTTCCACACAGCCCTGTCGGTGTGCCGTCCCCAAACAATCCGAGCCAGTATCACCTCCACCAATGACCACCACACGTTTGCCTTTGGCAGAAATTTCTTCGGCCTGTATGCTATCACCCGCAACTCGCTTATTTTGTTGGGTAAGATAATCCATGGCCAAATGAACTCCTTTGAGATCTCGGCCTGGAACCGGAAGCTCTCGAGGCTGCTCAGCGCCCATCGCGAGCAAGACTGCATCAAAGTCACGACGCAACTTCTTTAAATCCGTATCGACTCCCACGCACACACTCGTTTCAAACGTGACGCCTTCTTTACGCATCTGCTCCAACCGCCGGTCCAACACCCACTTTTCCATTTTAAAATCGGGAATGCCATAGCGCAGAAGACCCCCGATTCGGTCAGCTTTTTCTAAGACGGTTACCTGATGCCCAGCACGAGCCAATTGTTGAGCCGCGGCTAACCCAGCAGGACCGGAGCCCACAACCACTACTCGTTTTCCGGTTGATACCACCGGCAAAACCGGCTCAACCCAGCCTTCTTCAAATCCTTTATCGATGATATTCCATTCAATGACGCGAATCGAAACGGGATCACTATTAATACCCAAGACGCAGGCCGACTCACAGGGCGCAGGGCATAAACGGCCTGTAAACTCTGGAAAATTATTCGTCGTATGCAGAGCCTTGAGCGCATCTTTCCAACGCCCACGATGGACCAAATCATTCCATTCAGGAATCAAATTAACCACCGGACAACCAGTTGAGCTCTGACAAAACGGAACTCCACAGTCCATACACCGAGCGCCCTGCACTTTGAGTTTTTCATCCTCAAAGGGATTATAGAGCTCTTTATAGTCCTTAACGCGAAGCTCCACCGGCCGACGTTGCGGACCTTCACGGGCATATTTCAAAAACCCACGAGGATCAGCCACGGTTTACCACCTCACGTTCGCGTTGCGCATGTTCTTTGGCTAAGGCCGCCTTTCGCTCTTGAAGCACTCGCTTGTAATCTCTTGGCATCACTTTGACAAATTTTGGCAACATGACATCCCAATCATCCAACACTCGCTTCGCATTTTCACTTTTGGTATACCGGAAATGCGCCTCAATCATCGTGCGAAGGGTTTGAATATCTTCAGGTGCCTCTACCACTTCCCGTTCCACCATTCCCATATTGCATCGCTCGGGAAATGTTCCGTCTTCATCCAAGACATAAGCTTCCCCCCCGGACATTCCCGCCGCGAAGTTTCGACCGGTTTTCCCTAAGATCACCACAACTCCGCCAGTCATATATTCACACCCGTGATCGCCAGTTCCATCAATCACGACCCGGGCTCCGCTATTGCGAACGGCAAAGCGCTCGCCAGCCGTACCGTAAAAATAACCCTCACCGGCAGTGGCCCCATAGAGCGACGTATTCCCAATGAGAATCGTTTCCTCTGGAGAATAGGTCACGTTGGGCGGGGGCACGACAATAATTTTCCCACCCGACAGGCCCTTGCCTAAATAGTCATTAGATTCGCCTTCGAGGGTCAGCGTTATCCCCTTTGATAAAAATGCCCCAAAGGATTGGCCGGCAGAGCCTGTAAATTTAATGCGAATCGTATCCGGGGGAAGGCCTTCGGGTCCGTATCGACGGGCAATGTGGCTGGACAACACAGTGCCGGTGGTCCGGTTTAAATTACGAATGGGCAATTCCAAGGAAACCGGTTCGCCTCGTTCAATCGCCGACTGACATTGTTTCACCAATTGATTATCTAAAATGTCTGCGAGACCATGATCTTGTGCTTGAACCCAGGATGTCGCTACCTCTGGACCAACCTGAGGCTTCGTCAACAAGAGTGACAAATCGAGTCCTTTGGCTTTCCAATGATCCACCGCCTTTTGAACTTTGAGCTTATCCACTCGGCCGATCATTTCTCGCATCGTGCGAAATCCCAATTGCGCCATGAGTCCTCGAATCTCTTCCGCGACGAAAAAGAAAAAGTTCACGACATGTTCCGGCTTACCGGTAAACCGTTTACGCAATTCAGGATCTTGTGTGGCCACACCAACCGGACAAGTATTCAAATGACACTTGCGCATCATAATGCACCCTTCTACGATCAAGGGTGCGGTCGAAAATCCAAATTCTTCGGCTCCCAAGAGGGTCGCGATGACAACATCCCGACCGGTCTTCAGTTGGCCATCGGTTTCCACTCGAATACGGCCCCGTAAATTATTCAAAACGAGCGTCTGATGGGTTTCTGCTAACCCTAACTCCCAGGGAATCCCCGCATATTTAATGGAAGAAAGCGGTGACGCCCCCGTGCCTCCGGAATCTCCGCTAATCAACACTTTATCGGCATGGGCTTTGGAGACTCCCGCTGCCACCGTACCTACTCCCACTTCAGAAACCAGCTTGACGGAAACGGCCGCTTCAGGATTTGAATTTTTTAGGTCAAAAATCAACTGCGCCAAGTCTTCAATAGAATAAATATCATGATGCGGCGGCGGCGAAATAAGCTGGACCCCTGGAGTGGAGAACCGAAGCTTGGCAATTCCCTCATCGACCTTGTGACCCGGCAACTGCCCGCCTTCACAAGGTTTTGCACCTTGCGCCATTTTAATTTGCAATTCCTTGGCATTGACCAGGTAATGCGCGGTCACCCCAAAACGGCCAGAGGCCACTTGTTTAATATATGAATTCTTAGAATCGCCATTGGGTAAGGGAATAAACCGTTCAGGGTCTTCACCGCCTTCACCCGTATTACTCTTCGCCCCTATGCGGTTCATGGCAATGGCCAACGTTTCGTGAGCTTCCTGACTGATGGCCCCGAAGGACATGGCCCCAGTCGTAAATCGCTTGACGATTTCGCTGGCTGGTTCGACTTCATCTAAAGGAATGGGCTTGGGAAGAAATTTAAAATCGAACAGCCCTCGAATGTTTGAACGCTGCCGATGTTCATCATTCACCAAGGCAGCATATTCTGCATACAATTTTGGATTGTTCGTATGGGTCGCATGCTGCAACTTAAATATGGTTTCAGGATTCCAATTATGATGTTCGCCCTGAATGCGATAATGAATTTCGCCGCCGAAATCTAACTGTCGAATAGGAACGGGCCGATAGGCTAAGGTA
>JAQBGS010000181.1:0-2989 GCA_032128535.1 Nitrospirota bacterium | reverse complement strand
CCTGTGCCTAACAAAATGCCGGTTGCCAGAGCTAACCCTCCGCAAAGTATGACTCGTGTATCTGAATCCATAATGCCTCCTTATTTTTATGATTTTTAAAATGATGAACATATGAACTGGATTCGTTTGGGCTATCGCATCCCTCGGAATTCTATGTTGTATTGTAGCAGTTCTCTGATTTTCCTTCTATTGTAGGACGGCAAACGAACGGTGCCCAATGACCAATTGTGACGAGGGAAGACTTTATGGGGGTTGTGGCGCGAGGCCAGAGTCTTCCTGGTGGAACATGATTTTGGAGATGTTATTCTTGAAATCTCTCGTCCTTCATGAGGTTCTTTCAGCCGATGAGAACGGAAATCATACTCTGAAAAGTGTGTAAGGGTTTTTTCTTGCCGTAATGAGGCGTTTATGGTATCTCAGAAGAAAGTAAGTGCTGGCAAATCCTGGATTTTTTGTCAAATTTCGAGGACTTGATCCGGTTTTGAGTCAATCCAAAAACAGCGATCTTGTGGTGGTTGAAATGGCGGATATGAAGATGAGGACTTCCAAGTCTATTGATGCTCGGTTGATGGGTTCTCGATCTCCTGGTTTGCGAGCTTTGGCAGAATTGGTGGGAGTGGAATGTGACTATGTGGATGGGAGAGGGCATTCTCACCAGGCAACGGATGCGTCGCTTCGAATGATTTTGGGTGCGTTGGGTATCGA
Organism: Nitrospirota bacterium; assembly: GCA_032128535.1. Classification (GTDB taxonomy): domain Bacteria; phylum Nitrospirota; class Nitrospiria; order Nitrospirales; family UBA8639; genus Nitrospira_E. The sequence continues at coordinate 2,284 of JAQBGS010000181.1, read as the reverse complement.
TGTGCAATCGGAATCGGATATTCAACGAGAATGGGACGATATCCAGGAAGAACGATGGACTCGCGTCGTAGAGCCCGTGCTGTTGCATTATCCGGAAGCGCGAACCCCTCTCTGCTTCCCGATCGCGCTGCCCCTGGGAGATGGTTCATTAGAGACGGTGAAAATCGAATTTCGTCTAAAGGCCGAACAAGGAAAGATTCGATCCTCTCCTATGAAAGGTTCAGCCTGCACACATCTTGAAGACACCATGATCCGAGGGACTCGCTATGTGAGAATGCAAGTGAGTCTGCCTGGTCGTCTTCGTTTGGGGTATTACGACTTGATGCTCACCCTCAAGCTTGGGTCTCGTGTGTTGGAGGCTAAAAGCTTCGTCATTGCCGCGCCCCAGCGTTGTTATCTTCCACCTGGCTCCAAAAGAGAATGGGGGATTGGGGTGCAGTTGTACGGCATTCGTTCTCGGGAGAATTGGGGCATTGGGGATTTTCGTGATTTGGAACGAATCATGAAAACGGCCGGGAAAAAGTGGAAGGCCTCCACGATCGGTCTGCAGCCCTTGCACAGTTTGACGCCTGGTTTGCGTAGCCCATACTCGCCATCCAGTCGACTGTGTTGGAGCCCGTTGTATTTGAATGTGGAACAGGTGGCGGAGTTTCGTCTGTCGTCGAAACTTCAACGGATGTTTCGGACCAAAAAATTTCAAGCCACGCTACATACTCTGCGTTCCAGCCAGTTCGTCGAGTATGAAGCGGTGCACCAACTCAAGATGTCTGTCCTGGAAGACCTCTTTCGTGTGTTCAAACGGCAACATCTTCAGCCCCGGACGACGCGTGGCCGGGCGTTCAATCGATTTGTCGAGCAGGCCCCGGATTTCCTCACAGGATTTTGTACCTTTCAGGCTCTCCATGAACATTTTGGGGATGCGGTATGGCGCGAATGGCCGTCGGACTATCATGAGCCGAGATCTCCAACAGTTGAACGGTTTCAAAAAAAACATGCGGCTCGCATTCACTATTTTTATTATGTGCAGTGGCTGTGTGAATTACAGCTTTCACGGTTGGATCAGGTAGCGAAAAAGGCGTCATTGCCCTTAGGCCTGTATCATGATTTGCCGGTGGGTATTCATCCGGATGGTGCGGATGCCTGGGGATTTCAAGATCAATTGGCCAAGGATGCTACAATTGGGGCTCCTCCAGATTCATTTAACCTGCAAGGCCAGAACTGGGGTCTGCTGGCTCCCAACCCTCGCGCACTTCGTCAGCATGGATATGATTTTTTTCGTCAAACCGTGAGCCAAAACATGAAACATGGCGGGGTGCTTCGTATCGACCACGCGCTCGGGTTGTTTCGGATGTTTTGGGTTCCCTTTGGGCATAGCGGGCAGGATGGGTTGTATGTCAAAACCTATGTGGACGAAATGTTGGCGGTGTTAGCCTTAGAAAGCGTCCGGCACAAGGTGATGGTCGTTGGGGAAGATTTAGGAACTGTCACTCCGGCAATTCAACGCAAGCTTGAAGGTGCGGGACTCCTTTCGTATCGGCTGTTGTTTTTCGAACGAGAACATGGAGGGGCATTTCATCCACCATCTCAATTTCCAAGCCAGGCGCTTGTATCTGCGACGACGCATGATCTCCCCACACTCAAGGGGTATTGGGAAGAACGAGATATAGAAATTAAGGCGCAAGCAGGTTTTTATCCGCAGCCTGAAGATCGGGATCGAGAGACTCAAGCCCGTGAGGAGGACCGTCGTCAGCTATGGAAGGCCTTACGCCGAGCCGGGTTTTCGGTGTCTGAATCGATGCCTGAGAGCCTTTCTCCTGAAATGATGAAAATGTTTTATCAATTTTTAGCCCAAACGTCTTCGCGATTACTGATGGTGCAACTGGAGGATGTCTTAGGGGAACTGGATACGCCTAACCTCCCTGGAGCGGCTGACTCTGTGTATCCATCTTGGCGGGTGAGGCTGAGTCGGGAACTCACTTTGTGGTTGAACGATCCGGCCCATGCTGGCTTTGCTCAGACTGTTTCTCGGGAGCGTCGGAATCGACGGGTTTCGGCATTGTCTCGTTTCACGAAAAAATGATGGTGACCGTCTCCGCCTGTTGCAGCGGGATTAAGGGGAGACTATGATGAGGCGTCGGCATTATGCACCGAAAAAGCGACAAATACCCCTTGTTATGGACTTCAATCGTTTAATGAAAAGGTATTGAGAGACATGGGAGAAAAGAAAATAACAATGGCCGGGTGGTGGGAAGGGTTGACTGGGGCAGTGACGGCGAGTCTCAGC
>JAQBGS010000180.1:0-6587 GCA_032128535.1 Nitrospirota bacterium | reverse complement strand
ACGTGGGATCGTGGAATGGAGATGGCCGCTCACAAGCAATTCACCGTCGCCACGAATGTACGAGTCTATTTCTGTGATCCGCACAGTCCCTGGCAACGGGGAACGAATGAAAATACCAACCGCTTACTCCGACAGTATTTGCCGAAAGGAACGGAGCTCTCTGGGTACTCCCAAGCGGACTTGAACAAGGTGGCCGTACCCTTAAATCAACGTCCACGCAAGAGGTTGGCCTTTCAGACACCAGCAGATAAACTACAGGCAAGTGTTGCAACGATCAGTTGAACTCAAGGTGGCTTTTTTTAAGATGTCTCGCTCCATTCGCAGCCGACGATTCTCTGTTTCAAGCTCATGGATGCGCTGCTGCTCGGCTGGGCGCTTTCCGTGACCACGAAAAGCTTCCGTGGCGTGGCCTTCTAGTTCGCCCTTCCAACGTCCAATCAAAACGCCACTCACTCCTAAACTGCGGCCAGCGGCTGCACAACTGTACCCATGCTCCACAACTAATGCTACGGCTTCTCGCTTAAATTCTGGACTGTGATGCCTGCGGATTCGCTTCATTCAACACCTCGCTTCGAATCAGTATATAATTCTTAACTCGGTGTCCGGTATCCTAGGGGACGATCAAAAGAATCAAGTAGGAATCCAATTCCAATACAACCTTATAGGCCATAGGCCACAACTATTTCCTTGATTCTTATTCCACTTCCAATGCAATATTGACCCGCAAAGGGTTTCTAGATTTCAGAGACCTGTCAATGACAAATACCTCTGTTGCATTATGTTCCGTAAGACTATCTTCCGATGTTTCAGGACCAACACCACTACCGAGCCATTTGCCTAAATCGGTGAGCGGTGGGGAGGACAGCAACACCGTTATGGACGAAACCACAGGGCTCCCCAATTTATTCGTGACTTGGCTTAATGCGAATTTCACGGACTGATAAGGTTTTACTTCTATCGCCCCATCGGATGACCTCGGAACATTCAAGAATTCCGGGCTAATAAATTGCCATTTCCCTTTTCCGAAAGAGGTCAACACGTACAGATGCCCCGATACATTCGATTCTAGCGCCAATTGAAGTTCAGACCATTTTCCTGAAAATTTGGTGCTATCAATGGCTTCATCGTTGCCATCCGCTGCTCGCCGAACAAAGCGATATCGAATGCCTCTTGGTTGACTCTGTGAGAAATCCTGAGCGATTTCTTGGGATTTTTTTAAATCTGAGGCGCCTTCCGTTGGTCGCTTTTCTATTTTTGAGGACAGGCCTCCCAGGGGTTGTTGTGCTCGCCTGCCGTCTAATTCTTCTCCTACCTCATCAACTCGCATACTTTTATTGGCATAGAATAATTCCCTTGCACTCGGAAAAGAGGGGGCTTTACCTTCTTCCAACTTATCCGCAAAAGCAGGTGGCCGAGCCAATTGTTGAAGGCCTTTTTCTACTGCCTCTGGAGACACCACAGAAGGAGCAACCATTAGCTCTTCTTCGGGGATATTTTGAACGATTGCAGATTCTGGAGGCTGAGGCACCGATTTTTTAGCTTTCAGCCGACGTTCCCTTTTGACCTCTTGTCGTGGGAGATCTTCAGAACGAACCTGTGCGGAAGGTTGACGTATGCGTTCCGAATCTTTGTCGGCTTTTGCGATGGTTGACGGCTGTGTTGAGGGAACTGGAGCCGATAAGCCTGCAATCCGCCCAGGTTCTCTTTGGTCTTTTTGGGGTTGATCCTGGATTGGCTCCTTCATTTGGGCTGAGTCTGGAACTTGAGACCGATATACCACTTCATTGTTATCGTGATCTTCAGACATAGCGCGTTCCGCTTCTTGTTCTTGCTGAACTATGGATCCCCAATCCTTATTCATTTGCCAGCCAAAGATAAGAGCCAGGCCCATTGCCGCAAGACTGCCGGCCCAGGCAAGAACAGACGGCCGGCGAAACCAACTCAACCGCGAAGGTCGAGCTGGAACGGTCTCTTGCGAATTCCTTGAGGCTTGAAGACTCGCCAGGATTCGTTGACGCGCTGGCGGGTCGGCTAACAGGGCTTTCAAGGCCTCTTCATCAGCCAACGTATCAAACAACGTCTGATCCTGTAGAGCCGCCTCAAACAATTGGCGCTTTTCTTCCCCGGTCAGCGTATTCGTGGCGTAACCGCCGAGGATCTGTTCCCACGATTTTGACATTAACCCACCGTCTCCTTATTGGACCTTTGAGCGTTCCCCTCAAAAGGATTGGCCTCCCATCGTCCTCCCATCAGGGCCAGGAGTTGTTTACGACACCGTAAATCCCACGAGTAAATCGTATTGATGGACCGTTCCCCAAAAATATTCATAATTTCTGGAAAGGTATGTCCTTCCAGTTTCAATCGAAATATTTTTTGGCACCGTTCACCTAACTGTTGGATTGCGGTAATCAATTGCGTTACCCGTTCCTTCTGTTCGGCTTGTAGGGATGGATCATCCCCTGGATCGACGAGTGCGTGATCATCTGCCGACTCCTGGTTGTATTCCCCTCGCCTCATCATTTTTCGATGACGATCCAGCATTTTAAATCTGAGAACTTGAAACGATAGGGGAACCAGGTCGGTCAATTCCGTCACATGGGGGTATTTTTCGTGCAAGACCATCAGCACATCCTGCGCCACATCTTCTGCTCCCTCCCTCAACCCACGAGATGTCGCAAACGCCACAATCCTTTCACGGAGCTGACGCAAAATTTCCTCACGGGTTAGGCCCGACATTCACACACCTACATCCACCAGCCACCTCACTCTCAGGTTGATCATCCTTCCACATCCTACCACTTCTCAGCGAAATGGCTGCAGTAACAACAATCCAAAGGGAAGGGATCGAGATTCCAAGAAGCTCCGCGAACTGCCCCGAAAAACCACAGCGCATTAAAGAGAGGTTAAATACACCGCGATGGCGAGAACCACTAAACTCAACATGACAATGGCGCGTTGAACCCACACCACTTTTCCGGCAAACAACAGCAGTGTCGTTTCTGTCCGTTGGCTTTTTCCGATGGCTCCATAGGGGTCAAGAATGAGGTCGTGAACAAAAATCAATCCCCCCACAATGGCAAAGATAAAGAGCTTGAGCATCATGATCAACCCCCAGCTCGTTTCAATCCGCGCTGATCCGCTTTCATCCAGGAGTTGAGACGCACCGGTAAAAATGAGCACCATAAGACTTACCCATCCCACGGTCTTAAAACGTTGCCCCATTTTCTGGGCCATCTCCAAGGCCTCTTTCGATGGCGTCTTGGTCTTACCTTCCAGAAGGGTGGGTCTCACCGCCAATTGAAAAAACAGCCAACCTCCAATAAATGTGATCACCGCTACTAAATGTATCCATGTTACGACGTACGCAGGCATGTCTCCACTCCTTTAATTTCCAACGACCACAGCGCCCCCAATCATACCCACTAGCCAGTCGAAAGACCACTGTAGGAGGATGAAAGAATGGCACCACCCACGGTGTCCTTTTCCCATCGCCGCATTCTCAGGTAACATCCTTCAAAATGACACAGGGTCAGAAGACCATTTTTTCTGAGGACATTTTCCATGAACCGAATATTTTACACTTCACCAATTGCCTCTAGGTTTCAGGGAATCGGCATCGCCGTGATATTACTGGTGAGCACCGTCTTCTTGCCTCATCTCGTTCGGGCTGCTGAACAGGATCAAATCCGTTGGGACAACAAATATGCGACGGAGAAATATCTGTTTGGGCGGGAAGCCATTCCCTTTTTACAGGACCATGTCGACCTCTTACCTAAAGGCCCGGTGCTGGATCTGGCAATGGGCGAAGGCCGAAACGGCGTCTTTCTGGCGGCTAAGGGGTATCAGGTTACTGGAATAGATATTTCAGAGGAAGGGCTGAAAAAAGCTCAAGCCTTAGCCGCTGAATATGGCGTGACCCTGAAAACAGTGGTCGCTGATCTTGACACGTATGATATTCCGCCTAATACCTTTGATGTCATTATCTGCACCTATTATCTTCAGCGGGATTTATTCCCCAAAATCGCGGCGGCATTGAAACCCGGCGGCATGGCGCTGATTGAAACCTACGCGCTCGATCACCTTCAGTATCAGCCACGCTTTAATAAAGCCTACCTGTTATTACCCAACGAACTCTTGACGATGCTTCCAGGCCTGCGGGTCATCCATTATCAGGAAGTCGATACTGGGCAGGCCGCCTTTGCAAGCATTCTGGCTCAAAAACCACAATAACCGAAAACGTCCCACTCGGCGTCTTTTTTAAGGGCTTCACTCCTCACCTCTCACCCATTACTTTTAACTATTCTCCATAGGTTGCAGCCTTTCGAAGAGTTCGGGTACCCTTGCAGCTCATTTTGGCTTTTTTTTAGTTGAGAAAGACTCTCATGACTGACTCCATCACCACCGACCCCGTTGCCGATCCGTGGCTTGTGATTGGCCCTCAAGCCTTAGACGAGGACCTGCTCAACCAACGCGCATGGCGCATGCCCGATATTGTGATTTACCAGCATGGGCCGGAAGAATGGTGGGTGGCGCCTCTCGATGAAGAATTGCCCCTGGTCCGCCTCAACCGCATGGGGGCGACGTTGCTCGGTGCCATGGATGGCCGACTGACCATCGGAGCCTTGCTGAATCAATATGGCAAATGGGTGTGCAGCCCCACCCAGCAAAATGGGCGCTGGCATTTAGAACGGTGGGCGCAACCGCGCTTTTCGCTAGCCTACTATGGTACCGAACCTCCTAGCGGACACAGCGCCGAAGCCAAATGGGATCTGTTACTCCAAAAAGTGCGGGAAGGCTGGCATCAAAACGTCAAAGCCGAAACTGAAGATCATCTATCTAAATTTCATGTCCAGGGCATTCAGGGCCCGCACGGGCATTTTGAAATTATCGAAACCACGGTCTCCCATCTCTTCCGCGAACCCTGCGAGGCCATGAACGGCCTCACCTACGGTCGGCTGCTCGGCCAAACGCTACGGCAAATGGGCTGGCTCTCCCCCAAACCCAAACGCATTGTGGAAGTGGGCGCGGGGCTGGGCTATGTCTCGAAGGAACTGGCGGGAGAGCTCTCTGCGGAGGAACGAAAAGGCATTCAGTATACCTTTCTGGATCTGACCGGTCCCTTCCTTGGATCGCAAACATCCCTGGCCCGACAAGCCGGATGGACGGCCACGGCTATTCAAGCCAATGCTGAACGAATGCCGTTGGCGGATCAATCTGTTGATTTGCTCATCGACAATGAAAATCTGGCCGACATGACGCCGGTCAAATTTACTGGCGACGAACTTCTCATGTTTAAAGGCGAGAATCCACAACATGAGGAAGCCTTAGATCTCATCCGGCGCATGCGTCTGCCGCTCAAGCCTCCCTTCCCCGACGAAGTCATTTTCAATTACGGCGCCCTTCAATTTTTACAAGAAGTCTGGCGGGTACTAAAACCAGGCGGACGTGCCATCCTCGTGGAATTTGGCATCGAGGAGGATTGGCCGTCACCCGTTAAATTGCCTGGCCACACCGAATATGAAGTGCAATTCAGCCATCTGCGCCATGCGGCCAAATGGCTCGGTTTTCGAGAACAATATTGTACCCTGCCTCAACTCCTTGGCATGAAGCCCGACACCCAAGTGCTTTGCACGGGAGCAGCCTATACCCTGCGACGAATTTGCCGTGAATTGGCAAAACCCTTTTCCGTCCGCGCCTACACCGAAAAAGAATTGAGGACCGCACTCGGTGATCTCCTTCCCAAACTCAACGGCCTCCATTACCACAATGTCTTAGACCCCGCCTGGTTTGGCCTTTGGGATTTCAAAGTGCTACTGGTCGAAAAGCCCGGAGGCATGAGCATTGGTCAACAGCCGGCCTTCAAAGAATCCGCCGGCTTCCGTTGGTACACTCAGCAGTAATCTTCCAAATCCCCTTCAAATTTTCCGCGAGTATTTTTCTAATATTTTTTTCGCCAAATCCACGAGGATGCCTTCTCGCAGGCCATAATCGCTGACGAGGCATGATTCAAAATCAAAGGTCTCCATGAGCCGGCGAAGGATTATGGTGCCTGCGACGATAACATATTCGCGGCCTGGTTCAAGACCTGGCATAGCTAATCGCTCTGAACCAGCTTTTTCGATGAGGTCTTTCTCCAAACTTTTGACTGTGGCGAGCGCGAGTTCATAGTTATGAACGCGAGTACGATCATATTGTTTGAGACGTTGGGCCAAGGCTGCAAGCGTGGTGACTGTGCCTGCTGTTCCGACGAGTGGAATGTTTGGCACTTCCCCAAATGCCTCCACCACTTTGGCTAATTCTTCATCAATACAGACTTCGGCATTCTGAAGGTCTTGCGCTGTTGGCGGATCATGATGGAAGGCGCGCTCTAACAATCGTACGACGCCGAGGTCTAACGATATCACTTGGGGCGATTGCCCCCTTCGAGCGAGAATACATTCAGTACTCCCGCCGCCAATATCCAACCCCCAAAAATCGGAAATCGTCGCAGGCAACCCAAACTGAATCCCTAACAAGGTTCGCCTGGCTTCTTTTTCTCCGGTTAAGATTTCGATATCCCAACCGGTTTCCTGTTTGACTCGCATGAG
>JAQBGS010000179.1:0-7890 GCA_032128535.1 Nitrospirota bacterium | reverse complement strand
AGCTGGTAAAGTGGAAGCCGAAGTGGATGTCAAGGATGGCGGAACGACCGAAGCCAATTTCGAGATTAAATAAGAGCCGTATTTCATAGAGAATGCTTGAAAATCGAGGGCAACTAGCGATTCGCTAGTTGCCCTCGATTTTTTATGTGTTCCTTCAACGAGGTTTCTTGCCTTTGAACAATTGCCCCCGTTAAGATCGACCACGAATGCCAACGTCTATACTCCCTTTTCAGTTTGAGGCCCGGTGTGCCACGTGAGCTGTCCCTCGCCGATATTTTCCAGATAGGCTACTACTGGGAAACCAAAATCCTTCTCACCGCCGTTCAGCTTGATGTGTTCTCCACCCTCAAAGGGACGTCCTTGACGATTAATCAGATGGCCGAAGCGCGCGGGTTCAACCCGCGTGCCTTGGAACTGGTAATGAATGCCCTGGTGGCCATGCGTGTGGTGTCCAAAGAAGAGAAAAGATACACTAATACCGCAGTCGCGGAACGATATCTGGTACAATCCAGCCCCGAGTATGTGGGACATTTGCTGACCTTACATGATGCTGAATGGAATCATTGGGGCCAGTTAGAGCAGGCGGTCAAAACGGGAGAGTCTCCCGTGAAACAGCATGTGTTTGAGACCAATCCGGAGTTAGGGGCACAGGTGCTGACGGTCTTGGATCGGATTGGTCGTGGGAGTGGTCCTGCTCTGGCTCAACGGTTGAACCTCAGCGGAACGAACCGGATGTTAGATATTGGAGGCGGAGCTGGTACCAATGCGATTGCGTTTTGTCGAGAATACCCAGAACTGACCGCGACAGTATTTGACCTTCCGTCAACGTTGAAGGTCACGAAACAATGCGTAGATGAGGCAGGGTTAACCTCTCGTATTCAACTGCAGGCTGGAAATTTTCATGAAGATGCGTTCGAGGGTCCCTATGATGTCGCCCTCATGTCCGATATTTTGCATTATCAAGATGGGAAGACGAATGCGGCGTTAGTCGAGAAAGTGTACGGCTGTTTAAAAAACCAAGGCCGATTGATTATTAAAGACCGGTTTTTAGACCCTGCTCGAACCAGCCCGGCATGGACCACAGCCATTGCTGTTCATATTTTGGTGAATACCGAAAAGGGCGAATGTTTCACGATTGAGGAAAGCCGGCAATGGATGGAACAAGCGGGATTTCAAGGCATTGAAGAGTTAGAGCCTTACGCCATGATTCAAGGCACCAAATGACGAAGGGATGGGCACAAGGATATGTATGAACTAGCAGCATGGCTTCGAGAGCCAGGGTTTTTGGCCACGCATGCGACGATGGGGGCGGATGTCAGTCAATTCATGGCGACATTCTTCACTCTGTTGTTTATTGTGGGATGGGTGCAGGCTCGAAAGAAGAAAGCTGATCATCATCACTGGCTGATGCTGGGCGGAATGATCGCCATGTTGGCTTTTTTTACCAGTTATTATCTTTTTCGAAATCTTGGGGTCTTGGCCTTTGAAGGGAAAGAAGGATTCGGGGGCTCTCAAAGTCTGTATGATCATGTGTTTATCCCTCTGTTAACCGTGCACATCCTCTTGGTCGTGATTGGGCTGATCATGGCTATTTATATGATGGTCTTGGGTTTTCGGTCTCAAACATTTACGGAAGGGCGCCGTGTTCTGAAAGATGCGCTCTTGCTGACTTCTGGGCGCCGGATTGCGACGATCTTGGGTGGCATTACGATCTTAGTGATGTTGTTCTTTTTCTCTCGTGTCATGACGTCTGGCTTTTCTCTTGGGAAGTTGAGTGTCTATATCGGGTTGGCCCTTATCATTGCGATGGTGTTTGGGATTGAAATTGCGATTCAACGAATATGGCCGAATGGGGCGCGTCGTCATCGAGTATTGGGGAAATTCACGATGATGATTTATTGTGTGCTATTTGTGACGGGAACGGCGACCTACACGATGTTATATATTCTGTATCCGGGAAAGATTGGATAAATCTTCTGTGCAGTGTGGATGCCAACAGCCTTTGTGTCTAGAGGAAGTTGAAGAATTGGAGTCTGATGAGGTGTTTGCGCGATTTCATTGTGCGGCGTGTGAGTGGACTGTCGGTGCCGAAGGGTCGGTGAAAGAAATGGATCCTCTTGTTCCTGCAAATACTTGGAGCGATGAGGCGCGCTATCATCTTTCACGACTGCCGCCATACTTGGCCGATTTGGTGCGTGACGAAGTTGAGACCTTTGCCCATGATCAGCATTATCAGATTGTGACCTATTCTAGGCTTGTCGCCGCACGCAATAAGGGTATGGTGGAATGGAGCCCTGATGCTGAGCGTCGATTGGCCAATGTCCCTTCTGGTATCCGCACGATGGCGAAGACCGAATTGGAACGTACAGCTCTTGATCGCGAGATGCCTGAAGTAACGGTTGCCCTGATGGAAGAAGTCAAAACTCGATATTTTGGGATGGCCACGGGACGGTCATAACTCATGAGCGCCTTTGCCTCCTATTTTATGTTCGGCTGAAAGACTGCACTGAACATCTCGATCAATGTTACATCGATTATCACTACGTGTTCTTCCGCAATTAAATCTTCTTGTGACGGACCAACCCGTGCGAAAACGCAAGCGTTTGGTGATGTTGGCTCCTGGGCTTGTCGCGTTTGGGATTTATCGTCTTCTCAAAGATGTCCTGACGTTATCTGAACCGTTGGTGTTGTTGGGCTTAAGTGGGTGTGTGTCAGCACTGGCTGCGGTCTGGGCCTATCGACAAGGGCGTGGGATTTCTCTTCAAGAGTCTTTTCGGCAGGATGGGTTACGGCAGTGGGCCTGGATCGTGGGTTGGATCGGGGTGGCGTATGGCATGCAGCTCTCGCTCTTAGTCTTAGCCATTCTGCAAGTGTTTGTAGGTTATGATTTTCTAATCCACCCTGAAGGGCCGGCAATGATGGCGATGATCATTCCCTGCACCTCGGTCACCCGAGATGCTTTTGAGATTGGAGTGGTGCAACGTCTGGCTCGCGAAGGAACCGTTGTGCCAACCTTCCCGAATGGGGAGGCCTTGCGAGAATGGATTCCGCAACAGGCGGCTATGGTGATGAAGTGGGGAGGGATGGCGATTGCAGGAGGAATTCTGAGTTCGTGGATGCTCTTTAGCTTGGGCTCTGCTTCCTGGCAGCCTATCTTGCAATCGGCTCTGGTTCCGGTGCTGGTGGCCTCCATGAGTTTGCTGGCGTTTTTTGCAGGAGAGGCCTTGTATGAGCAGGGAACGGAGCGGCGGAAGCCTCATACGTGGTTGTCCTGTTTGTGGTTTTGGATTTGGCCCAGTTTAACGTTTGCTCTGACCTATTTTCTCGTGCTGATCGGGCTGGCCTCCTATGTGTTCAGAATTGAACAGATCTCTCAGGCAGGGTTTCTGGCGATTGCCGGCAGTACGGGGTTGGTGATGACGTTGTATTCTCTGTATCTCGGGTGGCGAAAATCCTATGAAGAGCGGCTGGTGACGATTCCCGAAAATATTCAACGATGTCCGTTTGTGATGGGGATGCTTCAGCAATCCAAAGCCCCTGAATCGGTTCCTTCTTTGCTTCCACATGGCGATTTGGTGAAATAATTCATGGGAATGTTGAAAAAAGCCGCCAGCGGCGTTCTCGCCATTTTGCCGTGCTCACGTACTATGAGTACGCTCCGCGCGTCAAAATGGCTGCGGCCTTGCTGGACGGACTTTTTTGATCATTCCCGTCCGTTGCTGCTATCGATTTCGTCTAGGGCATGTATGGGTCATTTGAAGGAAATATTCAACAGGCCCTTCACGTTAATGCGGCAGATCTTTGTCTCTCTATTCGTGCTGCTCATTTTTTCTGCTGGACTATCTTGGGCATCAGACTTAGGTCATAAGAACCTTGTAGAAGAAGGTCAGGATATTTTTTACCAAACCCCTGGGTCTATTCAGGGGCCGGCTGCTGCGGAAAGTCCTCGAAGTTACTCCAGTATTCCCTTTGTGAATAACCGTTTAGTCGTCTGGTTTGTGACTCAACAACATACCTACTTTGGTGGGTTTGTCTTAGCTCTCCCGTTATTCAGTCTCCTTTTGGAGTTTTTAGGGGTCACTCGAAAGCAGGGAGCAGCCCGGGAACAGTTTGATGGCTTAGCTCACGACATTTTACGTGTGGGCTTGCTGTCGCTTTCGATCACGGCCGTGTTGGGTTCGGTGATGCTGGGTTTGTTTATCACCCTCTATCCGGGGTTCATGAATTATATGGGGTCGACGTTTAAGTCGCTGATGCCGGTATACGCCGCAGTGTTTGTTTCAGAAGCCTTTTTGCTTGCGCTGTATTACTACACATGGGAGCGTTTGAAGACTCAGGTCGCCAAGTGGGTCCATATGTCTATTGGCGTGTTAGTCAATGCAACCGGTGTCATCCTGTTATTGTCTGCTAATGCGTGGGCGTCATTTATGATGGCCCCATCCGGCGTGGATGCTGAAGGGCATTTTTTAGGAAACGTGTGGCATTTATTGCATTCGCCACTCTGGAATCCCCTTAATGCCCATCGATTTTTGGCGGATATTATGTCAGGAGGAGCCGTCGTCGTCGCTTATGCGGTGTATCGATTTTTTAAATCCAGGTCCGTCGAAGATCGTGCGTATTATGACTGGGTCGGGTATGTGTTTATGGTGGTGATGGTGTGCGCTTTATTGCCTATGCCGATTGCAGGGTACTGGCTAATGCGAGCCGTGTTTGAATTCCGGCAGCATATGGGTGTGACGATGATGGGAGGCATGTTGTCCTGGTTGTTTGTCCTTCAGGCCATCACGGTGGGAGTCTTATTTCTGGGAATTAATTATTATATTTGGCAATCGTTAGCCCGGCTACAGGGGGGCGAACGCTTTCATCCCTATTTTAAAGCCATCGTGTTTGCCTTGATGGCATGTTTTCTGGTCTGGTTTACGCCGCATACGATGGCCACGAGTGCAAGTGAGATGAAGGCCATGGGGGCTGCACAGCACCCCGTTATTGGACAATTCGGGGTGATGTCAGCAAAAAATGGGGCAATAAATGTGATGATTTGTTTGACGGCTCTGAGCTTTATTCTCTATCGCCGAGCCAATAGGATTGTCACGGTGTCATGGGCCTCGTGGGGGAATGTGCTTCTTGCTCTGCTGTTTGTCTTGGGAATTGGAAACATTGTGTGGTTGGCGATTTATGGGTTTTATATCCCGGCGAATGTGCGAGTCGGTCTGTCGACGCCTCAAGGGATGACGACTGCGACGGTGGTCCTTGGGGGACTCCTTCTTAATCGCCTGTTGCTTCGTGGCTCGAAAGTTATTGGGGCTGTTCAATGGGGGCATATTACTCCTCGTGGAATGGTAGCGTTGCTTATTGTGGCCGCTGCATTTTCTTGGGTAATGGGGTTGATGGGATATATTCGATCTGCCGGTCGATTAGAATGGCATGTCAATGAATTGATGCAGGATCAGTCTCCATGGGCCTTCACTCCTTCATTAGGGTTTGCCGCGAAAATGGTGACGATTAATATGATTACATTTTGGTCAGCGGTGTTTTTCGTTTTTTGGCTCAGCCGTTGGGATCATCGAGTGAGCGAGCAACGAACGGCTCAGTCAGTTCGATCTACACCTGTGGTTCAAGTTCTTTCACAAGAGGAATCAGCATGACTTTAGATTTATATGGACAGCGAAATCGTCGCCTTGAATTCATCATTCCTACCTGGTGGCTATCTCTATGTTGCGTGGTGATGATTGTGTGTGTGACTGACTCTGGGTTGGTCCGGGCAGAAGATATTGCTAGCCAAGCGTCTTCAGCAGACTCCATTCTTATCGAAGATTTTCACAATCCGGATGAACGCGGGTTTCCTCAAGGCTGGGGAGCGCAACGGAGTGTGGTGACGGCTCATGAAACGTACATGATTCAGAAGGAAGGCGATGTGTCATTTCTGAGAGCCAAGAAGGCCAGTCAACGGGTTTTTACGAAGCAGATGACATGGGATCCGAAGACTCATCCCGTCTTGGTGTGGCGTTGGCGGATTCAGGCCGTTCCGGAGGGTGAGGAATTTATTGCGGCCATATACCCATCGTTAGATACGGATTTAATGTTTATTCCAGTCAATACCAAATATGTGTGGAGCGGAAAATTGCCAGTAGGTTCGATCAAAGAAGGTGGAATGTTTAGTTCGACGGAAATTGTGATCCGGAGTGGAGCCGAGCCGCTCGGCGAATGGGTGGAAGAGCGAGTCAATGTCTACGAAGACTTTTTAAAGATCCATAACCATGAGCCTGCCCCTTTAGCTTGGGGAATCTCGGTATTAGGAGGTGCAGCCGTAGAAATTGATTTCGGTTCGATCCGAGTTGAGGCGCAATAACACGTTGAACGCTTTATGTGTACATTGAGAGAATCTGATGTCTGCATCAAAAATATTTGATGTGATTTTTGGAGCCGTCGTGTTAGGGACGGTTGGGATGTTGACTGGTCTATCCATGGGGGTGGGGTTTCTTCCGGCGGCATTGTTGATTGGCATGTGCCTGGGGGCAGGCGTGGGATTTTTTGGTGGGAGACGATTTTTTCTCAGTATCTTTGTGGGTACGATTGCAGGAGGTTTGCTGGCATGGGGGTTGGGCGGGGTTGATGCCATGACCGTTGGAGCTTCTTCTGGAGCCGCAATGGGTGGATTTTTTGGCGTGTGGATTTCCATGTTGCTCGATCTCTTGCAACAACGGAAAGAATCTGCGTCGACTCCGCCAGTCGAACAGCCGAGCCATCCTTCATCATGACAGACTTACATGTTTTACCAGTCATCAGAATTGAATAAGGGGATAAGGTAGGCTGATGGAAAGTCGTGGCTTCCTCATAGGATCGATTATTTTTGTCTTTGCCTCGTTTATTGGGATGATGGTCCTGTTCGTGTATGAGACCGCTAAGAATAAGCGAGAGTTGGAAGCGTTTTCGGCAGGTCGTCCAGTTATGGCGCGTGTCCTTCAGCCCATGCCCACTCAAGATTTCTCAATGTATAAAACGCTGGTTGGGGATGATAATCGGGAGATGGTGGAAATCCCTGAAGGTCCTTTTACCATGGGCGTGAGCGATGGGGATCCTGATGAGGGGCCAGCTCACCCTGTGTACCTGCAAACCTTCTATATGGACCTAAGGGAAGTGACCCAAGGGGATTATGAGCGATTTATAAAAATGACCAAGCGGGAAAAACCCAAAGTTCCTGTGTTTGAAGATAAGATTGAAAAACTCCTCAATCCTGATTTTCCAGTGGTCGGGTTAACCTGGAATGATGCCTTTGGCTATTGCCGTTGGGCGGGTAAGCGGCTACCAACAGAAGCGGAATGGGAGAAAGCCGCTCGTGGGGAAGGAAAGCGCCACTATCCCTGGGGGAATAAATTTGAACATTCATTTGCCAATGTGGACGGCTTAGATGATGGGTTTCAATACTTGGCGCCGGTCGGATCGTTTGAAGTGGGGCGGAGCCCTTTCGGCCTGTATGATGCCACGGGCAATGTCGCCGAATGGGTGTTGGACGATTATACGGCCGATTATTACCAGAAAGCCCCGTACCGTGATCCCCCAGGCCCGAAAACGGATGATGTTTTTAAGGTGATACGTGGAGGATCTTGGCGTGAATCTCGGTTAGGCGCACGTGTCACCAAACGCTTTTCGGCTAAGATGTGGCGAACCGATGCGACCGTAGGCTTTCGTTGCGCCAAAGATCCTCCAACCGACAATGCGCCTTCGACCTAGGCGGGGCTCTTCCGCTTTCCTTTTGCAGTTGTCGCCTCGGTGGAATTAGAGAAAGTGGTTGTTCTGGGTACCGGCATCGTATGGATACTCGCTTTAAAGTCATTTTTCTCATTGCGATACTGGTGATGTGCAGTTTGCCGATAATGGGAATTTTGAAAG
>JAQBGS010000178.1:0-4150 GCA_032128535.1 Nitrospirota bacterium | reverse complement strand
CAAATCCCGTTGGGATCACCAATCTTGTCATTAGTCGTCAACCATTCCTCTCCTACTCGCCTTTGCTGAACTTCCACCCGACCGATTCAAGAACCTATTTATTCATAGACAACTGATCCAAGGATTGAGAGCATACCAATGACCGAACGAACTTTTCATGATGGGGAAAGTGATGGACTGGAAGCCCTTGAAGCACTCGACCCTGAAACCATTCACTCCTTTTCTGACCTGCTCGGGGCGATGAAAAAAACGGCCTTTGGCGGTCGTCGCCTGGGCGAGGCATTTGAGATCCTCGCCAAAATGATCCAGGACCCGGACTGTGCAGTCATCATGACACTTTCGGGTGCCATGACCATCGCCAAAATGGGCAAAATCATCTGCAGCATGCTGGATCACGGCATGATTCAAGCCGTGGTATCCACCGGCGCATTGATTGCCCACGGCTTAAGTGAAGCGGTAGGAAAGACGCATTATAAATATCGCCCATCTATGACCGACGTGGAATTATATGAAAAAGGCTATAACCGTGTGTACGACACGTTGGAAATGGAGCTGAACCTCAACCATGTGGAACGAGTGGTAGGTGCCACGCTGAAACGCATTGAACCAGGACAAGTCATTTCTTCAGAAATCCTGACACGTGAAATCGGGAAAACCCTTCACGAGGACCATCCAGGACCAGGCATTTTAAAAAGCGCCTATGAACAAGACGTTCCCGTGTATATTCCGGCCTTCACCGATTCGGAAATAGGGCTGGATGTCTCGATCTGGGCCATGGCCCAGGGACGGAAGGCCAATCCTCCAACCAATCCGGAGGAACAAAGTGATTTTGAGCGCTGGAGTCAGCTACGCCAACATCGTCCTATCTTCAATCCATTTTTAGACCTGAACAGTTATGCCGAAAAGCTGCTGACGGCTAAACGTTTGGGGATCTTCACTATCGGAGGCGGTGTACCGAGAAATTGGGCACAGCAAGTCCCCCCATATATTGAAATTCTCAATCTCCGATTGGGAGAGACCTTAACTCCACCTCGCTTCCATTACGGGGTCCGCATCTGTCCTGAACCGGATTATTGGGGTGGCCTGAGTGGCTGCACCTATGAGGAAGGCGTGTCCTGGGGGAAATTTGTTCCGAAGAAAGAGGGCGGGCAATTCGCAGAAGTCCTGAGCGACGCGACGGTTGTTTGGCCTTTACTGATGATGGGTCTCTTAGAACAGACCAAGAAGGACAACCAATAAGGGTCTGTCACTTTATCTGACGCCCCTTGTCGCTCCTCACTCGACAAGCTCAAGCGTAGATGCGACAATTAAAAACGAAACGGAATGACCATGGCTATGTTTACACACATATTCAAGATTCCCACTCTGGTAAATATTTGTCTTTGGCTGGTATTGCTAGCGATGCCCGTTCAAGCCAAGGCCCCGGAGTTTTTGATCCAAGCCGACGATGTGGTGCGGGGCGACCCGAAGGCGCCTATTACATTGGTGGAATATTCCGATTTCACCTGTCATTTTTGCCAAAAATTTTTCCATGACACCTTCCCGAAATTATTATCGGAATATATTGAAACCGGGAAAGTCCGCTTCGTGTATCGGGACTTCCCACGTGGCCTAGGCAGCCCACTTCGTGCAGCCGATGCCGCCCGATGCGCAGGAGAACAACAAGCCTATTGGCCCATGCATGATCGCCTCTTTAACAGTGATGGCCAATTTAGTCTGGAAAATCTGAAACAATTTGCCACAGAGCTCAAATTAAAAGAGGGGCAATTTTCGCAATGCCTCGAGGCACATAAATACTTTCCTGATATCGAAAAAGACCTGAAGGACGCGGGCACATTAGGCATTCGTGGCACCCCCGCGTTTGTCATTTTCCCCACCAACGTGCCGGACGATCCCAATCTTATTTTGATTCCTGGCGCCTTCCCTTACGAAACGTTTAAAGAAGAAATCGACAAGCTCTTGAATCTTCAATCCACATCCGACTCGAAAGCCCCCGCATCCTCCTAACCTGAAGTTCGGACCCAATCAGAGTCCCAAGGTTCAAGAGAGTATCTCATTGATCTTATTGCGTGAATCAAGGTACATTGCTTGTGTTATGAGCATGTTTTCTTATTTTACGTCTCAACCTTGCAAGGAATTTTCATGACTGAATCATTGTCGTTTTGGCCGGTGGAATGTCAGGAAGGCGAGCCTAACCTGTTGGTGTGCTTAACCTGTTTGGAAGAAGTCTTTCAGGCAAAGGTTCCTGTCGAAGGGTGTCCAGGGTGTGGGGCCATTGGCACATTCGAACCCTTCACTTTGGAAGCCATCAAAGATTGGGGCACAGAAGATCTCATCCGAAAAGCCGAACAATGGCCATCTTCTTCCGTTCCGGAAAAGAGTTGAGTTCCGATCAACCGGTAGAGTAAGTCCGCCCACACTTATCCCCAAGGCTCTTCATCCCCATGACTGCCAGCACGGCCAAACCGTTTTTACTCAACGGCCAATGGGTCCAGACCTCTTCCCTCGAATTAGTGCGCAGCCCCTATTCCGGTGATCTTCTGGCCACGGTTTGCCAGGCCGAATCCCACCACATTGATCAGGCCATCGAGTCAATGAAGCAGGCTGCTCCAGACCTTGCGGCCATCCCCGCGCATGGAAAAGCACGAGCTCTGGCACGAATTGCTGACGGCATCGCCGCTCGGCATGATGAATTTTCTAAGACACTGAGCCAGGAAGCCGGGAAACCTCTGACCGACGCTCGACGCGAAGTAGACCGAGGCATTCACACGTTTCGCCTCGCCGCCGAAGAAAGCACGCGCATTCCCGGCGAAATCATCCCTATGGATCTCACGCCTGGAGGCGAACCATACACCGCCACAGTCAAGCGTTTTCCTCTCGGCCCTGTGCTGGGCATTACCCCTTTTAATTTTCCCTTGAACTTAGTGGCCCACAAAGTGGCTCCTTGCTTGGCTGCAGGCAATCCCCTCGTTCTGAAACCGGCGCCTCAAACTCCGCTCACAGCCCTCCTCTTAGGTGAAGTCTTTTTAACCACTGACTTGCCACCCACCGCGCTCACGATTCTTCCCTGTTCCAACGAATTGGCAGAACGCATGGTGGTGCACCCGGTCTTTCGGGCCTTGAGTTTTACGGGTTCGGTGAACGTGGGTTGGATGTTAAAGGGGAAAGCCGGGCACAAACGCGTGTTATTGGAATTAGGGGGCAACGCCGGCGTCATTATTGAACCGGACGCGAATCTCGAAACAGCGGTGACTCGTTGTGTGGCTGGAGGGTTCGGCTATGCCGGGCAAACCTGCATTTCCGTGCAACGGATTTTTGTTCATCAATCGCAGTACGATCGGTTTCTGCAATTGTTTGTGGACAAAGTTCGAACATTGCCCATGGGGGATCCTGCCTTAGAGACCACCGTCGTGGGGCCTTTAATCAACGAACAAGCTGCCATGCGAGTTGAGGCATGGATTCAAGAAGCCGTATCCCTTGGCGCGAAAATTCACACGGGGGGCAGTCGCCATGGCTCGTTGATGGAAGCCACGGTCCTCACCAATGTCAGCCATATGATGAAAGTCTGCTGCGAAGAAGTCTTCGGGCCTGTCGTCACAATCAGCCCCTACACAAAACTGCAAGAGGCCCTGGATCTGATGAATGACTCACCTTTTGGATTGCAAGCTGGTATCTTCACCAAAAATATCGACGCCATGTATCAAGCCTATGCCAGCCTGGAAGTTGGGGCGGTCTTGGTGAATGAGATTCCCACCTTTCGGGCTGACCATATGCCGTACGGGGGCATAAAAGATTCTGGATTAGGACGGGAAGGTGTCCGGTACGTCATACAGGAATTGACCGAACCCAAATTGCTCATCGTCAAATCGCCATTCTGACATGTTCCGTCTTCCGCGATTTTCTTTCCTGGCCTTGCGCCTTTCGTCCCACTCTTGTTAAAAATGGGCCTTCGAATGTGGAGAAGCCAAGAGTAACTCGTTTGGGGTTATCTCCAAGGCCATCTCCGACATGTTACCTCCCACGACTAACCACGCAAACAAAGGAGTCACGATGGTCCCAACACATATGTTTCTCACCAAGGGTGTGGGTATTCACAAAGAAAAACTCACCTCCTTTGAAGAAGCGTTGCGGAGTGCGGGTATTGCCTACT
>JAQBGS010000177.1:0-3129 GCA_032128535.1 Nitrospirota bacterium | reverse complement strand
CGAAGGGCAAAAAAGGGAAGGAGGTAATTTGCCATTGGTGCCACACCAAGCAATACCAGAACCCACAAAATATATTGTCGGTATTGCTGACTTTTCAAAACTCCTGTCCGCCTTTTGCTCCGTACCCTTCTTCATGTATTTTTCTCTCTGCCCTCCTTCTCAACATTGGCTTTCGTTTTGAGCACTATTGCTCCAGATGCCGCACGAATACAACCCAAGCAATTGCAATGCCGCTTACACACTCCTGTGGCCGTTTTTCGCCACGATGCCTGCAACACCTGTATTCAAGGTGATTGTAGAGTGCCGCACGAAAGACCGGAATACCTCAGATCAACCAGGCGTATTCACTCTCTCTACCAAAAAATCGTATCTTATCGGATACGATTTGTATCTGATGAGATACGAAATGGTGTCGTTTTTTGAAAAAGACACGTCTGCCGGTCATTCGAATAAAGACATTCTCGGAGCATCTCTCGACGACAAGATTCAGACTGAATCCCCGCCCCTGCCAACAACCGCAGGGGCAAGCTCAACAACCACAGGGATGACGAGGGAGAGAATTGGGATCATACAGAATTTAGGGTTCTGGCCATTTAGCTTGAGCATGTTTAGAAGGGTTCAAATTGTTTTGTCAGTCACAGCGCGTTGGTCGGTAAACCCATCGCATGTGTATATTCCACTCTTGGGTCGAAAGGATTTTCAGTGTTGCCGGGGTTTCGGCCCGGCAGCCGAGGCCCTTTTGTTCCGGCAAAAGGACCCAAAACCATTGACGCCCAACCTGGCCAAATTAGATGAGATGGACGCCAGGCATAGGAGGGCGCGCCAACTCGCTACGCTCACACAAGGCCCACCACTTGTGATGCGAGCGCCCCTCCCTTGGGCCAGTCGGCAGGCGTCGGACCAATAGGAGTTTGAACCTTTCAGCAACCCATGCAAGAGCACAGAACCCTAAATTCGGTATGATCCGAGAATTGGGGGAAGGCCGATGAGAGGGCCTGTGAAGTGGCCGATGGCGAAACAACTGCGGACACCGACCTTGAGGCTATTGCTACCCTGTCTTCAGGATCACATACGCCTTTCACCCTCTCCCCAACCGTTCGTTCCTCCTCGGAACAAATCCCTAATAGGACGAGGGTAACTCTGAAAGGTTTTCCTTGGAAGTTCAATTATTATTATTATTTTGACTCTGGGTCGTCACGCACCCACTACAAAAGGCCTTCTAGGTCTCGTGCGCCATGGAGCACTCTGACAATTTCGATGCCGTCATCAATGGGAAGATAAAAGATTAGGTATTTTCCAACTGGAAGATACCTGAGGGTGTGGTGGAGACTTTCACACGAGGCGCCGATTTTGGGGAATTCGGCTAAGAGGCGGCATTTCTCCCCTATCATGTCCACAAATTGATCGGCCGCATCTGGATTATCTACTGCAATGTAATCCCAAATTTCATCCAGGTCTTGCAGCGCAAGCGGACGCCGGGTAATACGCGGCATTCCTACCGTCCTTTCGCTGCCTGCTTTAGTCGAGTGCGCCCTCGTTTTTTGATGTCTTCAATATCTAACGGGGTGGCGTCTCCGCTCTCTAGCCCAGCCTGAATATCCTTCCGTAGTTGATTCCTGCGGAGCTCTCGCAATTGCTCCTGTTCTTCCCACATGCGTAAGGCCTCTCGCACCACTTCACTCGAGGAGTGGTAACGACCCGTTTTCACATGATTTTTGACCAATGTTTCAAGTTCTGGTGTTAATGACACATGCATAAGAATTTCCTCCTTTAATGAGTATAGTATGAAAGCGATGTGAAAAATTGTCAATATTTATCAATTTTTGTCATTTCAATACTAGAAGTCGTGCAAATTTCCAGGCGCCCATTTGGGTCGTCCATGAAGTGGGAGCATCCAGAAGGGATGGAACCCCGCCACCAACTGCGGGATGACAAGAGGAGGGACTGACGGATTCACCGGTCAAACAGAGGAGGAGACGGCGCTCTTGAAGTCCCTCAAAAAAGAAAGACGGGTGATTCCGTGGGAGTTGAGGATAGACGGATCGCGGGTCTTAAGCCGTTTGCCGTTAGAGGGATTCGTAGACTTCGTCGCGCAGGTCTTTGACGCGAATGTGGTAGCGATTGATTTTTTTGATGAGGCCCTGGCGGCTGATGCCAGAGGTTGCTCCGCAGCCCGGACTTGATTGGAAGAGGGGGGGTTACTCCTGAGAGGTTCCCGCCAGCTCTGGCACTCGCTTGACCTTAATGTTCCTGGAATACTTTTCCGCCTGTGCAAGGTCAAAGGCTGCCTGCATTCGTAACCACGTCTCCGCCCCGCCGCCGAACGCCTTTTCCAAACGGATCGCCATTTCTGCCGAAATCCCTGCCCTGCCCTTTATGAGTTTATTCAGGAATTGCCTGGATACCCCAAGTATCTCAGCCCCTTTTCCCACAGACAGTCCGAGCGGTTCCATGCAATCCTCCCAAACTGATAGGCCAGGATGAGGAGGGTTTTTCATACGCATGGTTCTTCTCCTTAATGATAATCAATTAAATCCACATCATACGCCTGACCATCTTCAAACCGGAAAATGATCCGCCAGTTTCCCGAAACCCACACAGCCCAAAACCCCGAAAAATCCCCTTTTAGCGAATGAAGGCGGTAGCCCGGCAACGCCATGTGCTGCACCGTACCCGCTTCATTCAAACGCGCCAGTATCCGCGCTATCTTTTCACTATGCGCCGCCGGGATCTTCCGCCGGTCATCATCTACAAACAGCTTTTTCAATCCCTTGTGCTTAAAACTCTCTATCACTGTTTCAGCTTACACCCATACATCAGAATTGTAACCTGTCAGTTTCCATTTTGCAATTTTCCCGGATCCTTCTTACATGCGCTCGGCAAACCTGACCAATGGACGTTGGTGTGAACCAAAAGTGTTTTCGAAGTTCCTCACTCGTTTCTTGAGTTGGAACAGCCTTGTCGCTTGCAAAAAATTTTGGCTGGGAAACCCCGTCAGAGGGATCCGTAGACTTCGTCGCGGAGGTCTTTGACGCGAATGTGGTAGCGGTTGATTTTTTTGATGAGGCCCTGGCGGCTGATGCCGAGCTGTTCGGCCGTGCGCACTTGGTTGAATTGGCAGGCTATGAG
>JAQBGS010000176.1:0-4431 GCA_032128535.1 Nitrospirota bacterium | reverse complement strand
AAGAGTCCCACCCTGCGCCACAAGGAGAGGATGCAATGAATATATCCCCTCCTCTTTTCGGTGAGAATCAAACCGTGATGCTTACTGTGAAAGCTGGAGTATCCATGCTTATGGGAGATCCAACGAACTCCCAGCCTGGGCCTATGGTACAAGCCAGTGAGCGCTTAACCATTCTCGATGGACTCCAACAACTACATGGATGGGTGTATCTGGTCAAAACTGCCTCG
The DNA here is from genome assembly GCA_032128535.1 of Nitrospirota bacterium. Lineage (GTDB taxonomy): Bacteria > Nitrospirota > Nitrospiria > Nitrospirales > UBA8639 > Nitrospira_E. The sequence goes on along the minus strand of JAQBGS010000176.1, from coordinate 4,204 downwards.
GGAAAAACTGGATGGGTTTCTGAGGAAAAACTCAAAAAATCATTGTAAAACCTAGTTCGGCATTTCACCCTTTGCCCTTAACTCATTACGATGAGGGCAAAGGCTCACACGCGTGTTGCCCTCCGGAAGACTTTTTCCTCTCAACCTCCTCTTCGGTTCTTAGCAGGCCGGACCTTTCTGCAATTGAATCAGTCGGACTATCCTTGTTAGTGTAAATTCTGCTGTTCGGTACATCTACACATATACAGAAGCATCTTTTGTGCTTAATCAGAAGCTCATGCCACCAATTTCCCCAACCGAAGCTCAAGAAATCTGTACCACCTATACGAAAGAAAGCGGGAGCAATTTTTATTATTCCTTTCTCTTTCTTCCTCGACCCCGACGAGAAGCCATGTACACGATTTACGCCCTCTGTCGAATGGTAGACAGCGCCGTCGACGATCCCCCACCAGGCAGCAAGCCATTGGAAGTCCTAGCAACATGGAGGGAAGAAGTCTCCGCCGCCTACAAAGGGCACCCGATCCTTCCAGTAACCATCAGCCTAGCTGCACATCTGCAAAAGTTCGATATTCCGGAACAGTTAATCCAAGAATTGATAACCGGCGTTGAAATGGATTTAACCATCAACCGCTACGCCACATTTTCGGACTTGTATCCCTACTGCTATCGGGTAGCCTCGGTGGTCGGATTAATCTGTCTCAAAATTTTCCAAACCCAATCGCCCCAAGCCGAAGACTATGCCGTGAATTTAGGCTTGGCCTTTCAATTAACAAATATGCTTCGCGATTTGTATAGCGATGCCAAAGAAAATCGTGTCTATCTCCCACAAGAAGATTTTCAGCGGTTTGGCTATTCCGTGGAGTCATTGCTCAACAAGCAATCAACTCCCGCCCTTATGGATTTTATGAAATTCGAATGCGCCCGAGCCCGCGCTTACTACCAACAAGCCCACGACATTCTTCAGACGCTTCCCGCTTCAGATCAAAAAGCCTTGGTGGTCGCAGAAATTATGCGGGGGGTGTATAGCACGATTCTCCACAAAATTGAGGCACAGAATTATCCCGTCTTTGGTCCACGAACCCGCGTCTCGTCATTTCAACGTCTGAGCATTGCTTCCGGCATTTGGTTCCGGTCCTTATTCACCCGCCATATCGCGCCATCCATGTGACACGCCACGCACTCATACTCGGAAACAATCTCACAGGGTTGGTCACCGCCTACCGGCTCCTCCACTATGGCTTTCATATCAGCATTGCTGACACCCAGCAGGACGTTCAACCAACAGATCAGTTGAGGGGACCTCACGAATCAATTGAACTGGCAACACCGATTCACGGCTCGGCCCCAGCCAAAGGCCAAACGATTCCTCTCGTTCTCCATGGCTTTTATCATGCAACATGGTCCTTTCTCCAAGAATTGTCATTTGAATGGCCGCCACAAACTTCTCAGTCGGTAGGCCTAGAGTTTTGCGTGGAAGGGAGAAAGCCCATTGCACTCCCTCAACCCTCAGGGTTGGCATGGATTCATCCCCTGACCCGATTGCCATTTTTCAAAGGCCTCTCCTGGCTAGACCGTTGGAATGTCATCAATTTTCTCGAAAAACAATGGGAAGATCATCGCCTTCCTCAGCACCATCCCGATATCGAGAGCGTTGAAACCTGGCTGATTTCTGCCAAGCAGTCTGCACGCAGCCGTTCTCATTTTTGGAATCCCCTGTGCCGGTTCTTTTTGAATTGTGATCTGCCGGAAGCTTCTCTTGGTTTGTTCATCGAAGTCCTCTCTCGATACTGGTTCGGCAAACCAACAGATGCCACGACCTTTCTCGCACCTGCCGAGACTTTAGGAAAATTGGAAACCAAACTACGGCAATTCTTAATCCACAAGGGAGTCACCGTCCATGCCCCGGATGCAAAAATGTTTTTCCATACTGATGACGGGGGGATTCAAGCCGTTGAGTGGAGGGACCACCACCTACAGGCACAAGCCTATGTCTCAGCCTTGGCTCCTCAGAATCTTCTCTCATTACTCCCTGAACGGGCGTTGGCCCGTTACGCCTATTTCTCGTCGTTAGCTCATATACCCGCAGTCTATGGCCTGGCCGTTCAGTTCACCTTGCCTGATACCCTTCTCACGCCACGGCTCATTCTTCATGAAGATCCGTTCGACTGGATCACCTGTCTGCCAAGCGCACCACCCCATTCACCAGAGACCGTTGTCACCTGCGTCACACTGCGTGAATCGATGACTCAGGACCACACCGAGGAATGGCTTATCGACAACGCCTGGAGTTGCCTACAGCATCTGTTCAACCTTTCACCGGCGCGGACTCAAGAACCCTGTGAACCGCAGATCGTTCGTCCGATTGGTCCATTTTTCCCCTGCCACCGAGGGGCCAAAACCCATCGACCTCTTCCTCAAACACCCATCCCCAATCTTTTTCTGGCTGGACCCTGGACGGCCACCAATCTTCCAGCTTCGCTGGAAAGCACCATTCAAAGCGCCAATGCCTGTGCCGCAGCCATAGCCACGGCCCTATACGGAACCTTGGATTGACATCCTCCCCCCTCAAACTTAAGATCCTCGCCTATGGATTTGCCACAACTCAGTGCCTCCCTTCAGGATTGCCAACGCTGTCAGCTCTCCGCTGGTCGAACGCAAGTGGTTTTTGGAACTGGAAACCCCCAAGCCTCCATCATGTTCGTCGGGGAAGCTCCAGGCTTTTATGAAGACAGGGAAGGCGTCCCCTTTGTCGGAGCGGCAGGAAAATTACTCACAGAGCTTCTGCAATCGATCGGTCTCGAACGATCTGACATTTATATCACCAATGTCATCAAGTGCCGGCCGCCCAACAATCGAGATCCGCTACCTGATGAAATCGACACCTGCAAACCGTTTCTCTTACAACAAATCGAACTGATTCAACCCAAACTGGTCTGCACTTTGGGAAATTTTGCCACCCAAACCCTGTTAGAAAGAAAAGTCGGCATCACCAAAGTTCGCGGACAAGTCATTCAATTAGAACACTTCGTCGTTTTTCCCTTACTCCATCCCGCCGCCGCCCTCCACCAAGGCAACCTACGAGTACCGCTCAAAGAAGACTTCCAAAAACTCAAAGCCGTCTTGGAAGAAATGAGCAACACGCCATCCCTCCCCAACACCTCTTCACCGCCAACTCTTTCCACATCCAAAACATCAACCAAAGACACCCCAGCCGAGCCCCCTACCCAAATGAGTTTGTTTTAGAATTTTATTCATCCGTTTACGGTGATATACGGCAAAAGGGCAGGACACGCCCCCTTGAGATGGAGATACAGTCTCGCTACCATCAAGCACTAATCCACTCTGACCCAACAGGTTGTTATGCTCAAGACTCTCCTCCATGGTTTGTTCCAAAAGCGCTCTACCTAGAATGTATTGTGGTTATCTAACATCACCAATATGAAAGTTCTCAAATTTCTGGGATGGTCGATGCTTGGGCTTGTCCTCCTGGCTGGCTTGGCCTATGGGTTTCTCCCAACTATTGGCACGATGCTCATTAGGCAGGGGTTAACTAATCGTGGATTTACCAACATCAAAATCACCATCGACCGTCCCGGCACAGATGCCTTGACCATTCCTTTCTTGGCGTTCCGCACTCCTCCAGAGTCCGGGTCAACCTCTATCAACATCGAGAATACTGAAATCACCTATTCTCTAGATTCTCTGTTGAATAACGTGGTTGAGACCGTGAGCATTGAACGGATGAAGATCGTTTGGGATTCTTCGTTGCTAGAAAGACCCTCAGCTCCATCGCCACCTTTGCCTGCGCAGCAGATGGATTCCTCATTTGACCTCAGGTCGCTTGGCTCTAGTGGCATGCTCCCTGTCCTGCCGTTTCAACATCTCCGCGTCAAGCAGGTGGACATTTCTAATCCCTTGGCTCCACCCACCTTGCAACAGATCTCCCTCAACACCAATTTGGACGCGCTACCGGAAGGGTATGCGGGATCGGTACATCTTGAAGGAGACGGGCTTCTCCTGAATCGCCTCGCCTTTTCGCTGACCCAAAATGGCACGGTATCGTTTACTGGAACCCATACCAGTGCTCCAGATGACCCCGTGTTTGACCTGCAAACCTCACTGGCACCATCGGCTTCAGGCTTGGCGCTTCAAGGTCAGACCGCGATCAAGCTCCATCCCTTCATTCATACATTGGCGGCCTTGT
>JAQBGS010000175.1:0-3667 GCA_032128535.1 Nitrospirota bacterium | reverse complement strand
AGCTAACGTCGAACCGAAGATCGCGGCAAAGCCTGCGCTTAAACCGCAGATCGCCAATGTCAAACTATCATACAAAACAAATTGCACCGAGTCTGCCAGAAAGGACGAGAGCCCACAGCCAATTAGCACACAGGGTCCGACATTGCCAGCCGATCCGCCCACGCCGATGGTGAGTATGGTGGCCACAATTTTCGCAGGAATGATCTGCCATCGCATTTTTCCTGAGTGCAAATGGATTGCTCGAATGACACGTTCAACTCCCTGGCCTCCAGCTTCAGGGACAAGGGCCGAGGTGAGCCAGGCGGACAATGCCAGTCCAAGAGGGAGCAGCCAATATGTCCAGGTTGTACCGGAGACCGTATCAATAAAGAAGTTGAGAAGGAGCACAAACCCGGTACTCGTCATACCCACAAGCATTCCCACGACGGCGGCAAGGAAGAGCCATTTGATGACGTGGATGAAGAGAATGCCTTCTTCTGATAATTGACGAATCATTTCAATCGACCTTCCTTAGCAAACACCTTAACAATGGTTCGATCCTAACGATAGGCTGGAAGAAAAAAACTTATGACGAAAGCATGATACAGTCCTCTCCACGGCAGAAGAGATCATTGATCTTCGTTGACAGTCCTGCATACCACTGGTAGCGTCATGATCGTAAATCTCTTCGTCAACAGAAATACCGGGCGAAGCCTCGACTGGTGTTGAGCTAACTTTTACGAACATATTTCTTCAGTAATTCAATACAGATTGTATGCAACCGACTCGCTCATTTGTCTATCTTTGCCTGGTCGGACTCTGTTGTTTTATCAGCTATGACATGGTTCGTCGTCCAGCGTTGGCCTTGTTAGCTGACTCGCTTGGGGCTAATCCGTTCATGGTCGGCATGATAGTGGCTCTTTCGACGGTCACAGGAATTTTTTTGAAGTTACCGATCGGCTTACTATCGGATGTGTTGAATCGCCAGCGGTTAATGATCGGCGGAGTTTTAGCCTTTGCCATCCCACCATTTTTCTATTCTTTTGTTTCCGATTTGTCCACGTTGGGGATGCTGCGGTTGATTCATGGATTAGCAACGGCAATATTCACCCCCTTGGCCTTAGCCATGGTGGGCGAATGGTTTGCCCAACAACGAGGTGAAGCCTTTGGCTGGTATACCTCGGCCACTCAAGGTGGCGGGCTATTAGGTCCTATGATTGGTGGAGCCATTGTCTATCAGTATGGATTTACGCCGGCGTTCTTGTTGGCGGGGATGTTTGGAATGTTGGCGGTGTGCTTCTTTTGGTTGATTCCGCAAGAACCATCGCCGCTGCCTGTGTTAGACCATTCGTGGGCGACGCTCTGGCCGGAATTGCGAGAAGGACTTCAGCGTGTGTGTCAGAGCCCTCCCATTCTGATGACGAGTCTAGTGGAAGCTGCCAAGATGGTCGGGAATGGCACCTTGATGGCCTTTCTTCCGCTCTATGGGCTACTGATTGGGTTGAATGCGGCAGAAATTGGCGTGCTCTTTGGCGTGCAAGCCTTTACTTCGTTCATCGCGAAGCCCTTTATGGGGCGACTATCAGATCGGAGTTCCCGCCAACCACTCATTATTGGGGGACTGTGCTTGTGTGCGTTGATGGTGATGGTGATTCCACATATTCAAGCCCTCGCGCTTTTACTCGTCGTGGCAGGAGCCTTTGGATTTGGAGAAGCCTTGGTGACCTCTTCAACCACGGCATTGGTCGCTGATGTATCCCAAGGCAAGGGACTTGGCGCTGGTATGGGCCTGCGCGGGACAATTATGGATATCGGCCATGCTGGTGGCCCACTGATCGCGGGGTTGCTCATTGGGCAATTGGGCTATGGGGGAGGTTTTTTCTGTATTGGCGTTCTATTGCTCCTCACGGCGATATATTTTGGCATCATGATGATAGGGATCAAGAAACCGGCCATGCTATAATGCGGCGCAAATGAAAGGGTGAGAACGATGGATGAAGCGATGGGAACGGGTGATATCGTTATTGGAATATTTGCTGCCTTCGGTGTGCTAGTCCTCATTGTGGTGTTTCTTTTCGTGGTGAAAACCATCTTATTGAAAAAAGACGAAGAAACAGATGAGCAGCCGTAAGGAACCGCATGTTTAGTGGAATTGTTGAAGAGATGGGTGCCGTTCAGGCGATTGAGAGGGGCTTGGCAGGCGCCAAGCTTTCGATCTTGGCTTCAGCCATATTGGATGACTTGCACGTGGGGGATAGTGTGAGTGTCTCAGGCGCCTGTTTGACAGCGACCAAAATTGAAGACCAGAGCTTTTTGGTTGATGTCTCAACTGAAACTCTGAATTGCACGAATCTTGGCAAAATTGCGGTCGGGACACCACTCAATTTAGAGCGTGCTATGAAGTTGAATGCACGAATGGGCGGGCATTTGGTCACCGGTCATGTGGACGGCATTGGAATACTGAGGGCTCGTGAGCAGGATGGGAATGCCATCTACCTCACCGTGGAAGCTTCAGACGACATTATGCGCTACTGTGTGCCCAAAGGATCGATTACTATGGACGGGATTAGTTTGACGATCAATGCCGTGAAAGGCCAAGCATTTTCGGTGGCGATTATTCCACATACGGCCAAAGTGACAACCATCGGTCTCAAGCAAATTGGCGATTCAGTGAATCTTGAATCCGATATCATTGGCAAATATGTCGAACGGCTGCTTCAAGCGAGTGGTGCACTGCCATCTCCACTGGCTCCCATCATCGATAAAGATTACCTCCAGAAACGCGGCCTACTGTAAGTCTTCGCCTCATGTCGATGGACGCTTCTTCCCAAGCCAAGCACCCTTTGTGGCGGCTCTTTGCCATTGTGACGATCTTTGTCATCGTGATCCCCGCGACGTTATGGGGCATCGTTCAGCTTTATGAAATTCTGTGCTTCTGGTGGGGGGGGTGTGAAGGCATAACCCGTCCTCGTGGTCCCAGTTAATGTTAGGAGCCTGTTGCCTCAATGGATAATAAGCTGACGTACAATGATGTGCTCATTCCAGCCTTCATGTATGGCACGGCCTGGAAGAAAGAGCAAACCGCGCGGCTGGTTGAACTAGCGGTCGGCTCTGGTTTTAGGGCCATTGATACGGCCAACCAACTTATTCATTATCAGGAAGCACTCGTCGGCGAGGCCTTATTATCCCTAGCCAAGAAAGGCATCAAGCGAGAGTCGCTGTTCCTCCAAACCAAATTTACCTCAGTCTCAGGGCAAGATCATCGCACACCGTACGATCAATCTGCTGATCTCCCGACACAAGTCAGGCAGTCGTTTGAGAGTTCGCTGCAACATCTCCACACCGACTACTTGGACTCCTACGTGCTGCATGGGCCCTATTCTCGTTGGGGATTGAGTCAAGCCGATTGGGATGTGTGGTCGGCCATGGAAGTCTTTTATCAAGCAGGCAATGCCAAGATGATCGGCATCAGCAATGTGCAAGCCGATCAACTCCAAGCATTATGCGAAAAGGCTTCCGTGAAACCCATGGTCGTACAGAACCGGTGTTATGCGGTCATGGGATGGGATAAAGATGTGCGAGACATCTGCCAAGCCCAGGGAATTATTTACCAAGGCTTTTCACTTCTTACCGCCAACCAAGATGTCTTACGAGATCCCCAGGTTTGGGATATCGCTAAAAGGGTAGG
>JAQBGS010000174.1:0-10150 GCA_032128535.1 Nitrospirota bacterium | reverse complement strand
ACTGGGGCAATGAATTCCCTTGGGACAGATCCCCCCACAATTTTATTGACAAACTCCAAGCCCTTGCCAGATTCAGCGGGCTCCACACGAAGCCACACATGCCCATATTGCCCACGGCCACCCGTTTGCTTAATATATTTCGCTTCAGCTTCAGCTGTACCACGTATCGTTTCACGATACGCCACTTGCGGCTTCCCAACATTTGCCTGAACCTTAAACTCCCGCAGCAATCGATCGACAATAATCTCCAAATGCAATTCACCCATACCGGAAATGATTGTCTGCCCAGTTTCCTCATCAGTCTTAATCCGAAAAGAAGGATCCTCCTGAGCGAGTTTTTCCAGAGAATATCCCATCTTGTCCATATCTTGCTTGGTCTTTGGCTCGACAGCCAAAGAAATCACCGGTTCCGGAAATTTAATTACCTCCAGCAAAATTGGATGCTTTTCATCACACAATGTATCCCCAGTTCTCGTATCCTTTAAACCTACCGCTGCCGCAATATCACCAGCAAACACTTCATCAATTTCTTCACGCTTATTGGCATGCATTTTCAACAAACGACTGACTCGCTCTTTTTTCCCCTTGGCCATATTGTAAACATAGGACCCGGAAGTGAGCCTGCCAGAATACACCCTAAAATACGTCAACTGGCCTGAAAATGGATCCGACATGATTTTAAATGCTAGAGCCGAGAACGGCTCACTATTTTCTGGTTTTCGAAAAATTTCTCCCTCGGTAACAGGATCAATTCCTCGAACAGGGGGAAGATCAACAGGAGAAGGGAGGTAATCCACCACCCCATCCAACAAGGGTTGAACACCCTTATTCTTAAAGGCCGAACCACAAAACACGGGGGTAATTTTCAACGCGATGGTGCCCAACCGAATGGTCCGCTTCACTTCATCCACACCAAGGGTTTCGCCAGCTAAATACCGCTCCATTACCCCTTCATCAAACTCCGCCACCGCATCGAGCATTTTCTCCCGATACACCTTGGCTTCCTCAAGATTTTCCTCTGGAATATCTTCCGTAACAAACGCTGCACCAAGGGTTTCATCATCAAAAACCAACGCTTTCATAGTGACTAAATCTATGACTCCCCTGAAAGCCTCCTCTTTTCCCAATGGCAATTGCAATACAACAGGGTTTGCTCCCAAGCGATCAACCAGCGTTTGCACAGCGGGGAAAAAATCCGCCCCAACACGATCCATCTTATTCATAAATGCTATTCGTGGAACCTGGTATTTATCGGCCTGCCGCCAAACCGTTTCAGATTGAGGCTCCACTCCCATAACAGAATCAAACACAGCCACTGCCCCATCCAGCACCCGCAACGACCGCTCAACTTCGATCGTGAAGTCCACATGACCAGGGGTATCAATAATATTAATTCGACTATCTTTCCAGAAACATGTTGTCGCAGCAGACGTGATCGTAATTCCTCGCTCACGCTCCTGCTCCATCCAGTCCATAGTCGCCGCCCCCTCATGAACTTCCCCAAGCTTATAGGAGACCCCAGTATAAAACAGCACACGCTCAGTGGTGGTAGTTTTACCAGCATCAATATGGGCCATGATCCCAATATTTCGCGTTTTACTGAGAGATACGTCGGTTACCACAAATTCCTCACGTAACAATGCTGCAAGAGACTTGACTCACTAGGAGCTCAAGAACAAAGGCTCCCTTCCCTATCAAGTCCGCTGCAGCATTACGACCAACATTACCAACGATAATGCGCAAAAGCTCTATTCGCTTCCGCCATCCGATGGGTTTCATCCCGCTTTTTCACTGCGGATCCATTATTACTTGCGGCATCCATTAATTCAGCCGCCAATCTCTCTTTCATACTTTTCCCGCTGCGTGACAATGCGCTTTCTTTAATCCAACGCAAAGCCAAAGCAATTTGACGAACCGGCCGAATTTCAACAGGCACCTGATAAGATGCCCCTCCAACCCTTCGAGATTTCACCTCAACCATTGGCTTCACATTACCTAGGGCTGCATGAAAAACCTTAAGAGGCTCATCACCGGTCTTCGCCTTCACAATATCAAAAGCCCCATAGCATACTCGCTCGGCGGTGCTCTTCTTCCCATCACGCAAAAGGATATTTAAAAATCTTCCCACAACAGCATCCTTATAAAGTGAATCCTGCACAACCTTTTGTCGAAGAACCAGAGGCCTACGTGGCATATACGATTTCTTTCAGAGCTAGAAGACGATTAAAAAAATTCCTGCCAGAAAAAGAAGGGATTACTTTGGTCGTTTTGCTCCATACTTGGAGCGACCCTGCTTGCGGTTCGCGACACCCACTGCATCCAAGGCACCACGGACCATGTGATAGCGAACACCAGGAAGATCTTTCACGCGACCACCGCGGACCAAGACAATGGAGTGCTCTTGCAGATTGTGGCCCATTCCAGGAATATACGCCGTCACCTCCAACCCAGTCGTTAAACGAACCCTGGCCACTTTACGGAGAGCCGAATTTGGCTTTTTTGGAGTTGTGGTATACACACGAAGACAGACACCTCTTCGCTGCGGACAACGATTCAAGGCCGAGCTTTTGCTCTTAGCCTTAATGGCCTTTCGGCCCACCCTAATTAATTGATTAACTGTTGGCATTTTTTCTTTTTCGTAGCATAAAACAGTGAATACTTGATCCCCAAAAAATCATTGGGCGGAACCAGCCGATCTTATAGATTTAACATCCTACTGTCAAGGATTTCCATGCCTTTCTTAACGGAAAATAAGGGATCAGCTTCTTGATAATTGAGCTTGATCAATACCGGCATTTTCCCCCAAAGCCACCGCTTCCTCTTCGGTTGGCCTTGGAACAAATGTCTCCCTGTATGCTCCCCAACCCGTCCCCGCAGGAATAAGTCGCCCAACAATAACATTTTCCTTTAACCCTCGAAGTTCATCAGTCCTGCCATTAATCGCTGCTTCCGTAAGAACCCTGGTGGTCTCTTGGAATGATGCACCAGAAATGAAACTATCCGTACTGAGTGAAGCCTTGGTAATTCCTAACAGGACAGGCTTCCCTAATGCGGGCTTTCCGCCCTCTGCCAACACTCTTTCATTTTCATCCTCAAAGACAAATTTATTCACCTGGGTCCCTGGTAAGAATGAACTATCTCCTGCGTCTTCAATCCTGACTTTTTTCAACATTTGCCTGGTGATGACCTCAATGTGCTTATCATTAATTACCACACCTTGCAGACGATATACTTCCTGCACTTCATTCACTAAATATTTCTGGAGTTCACGCGGCCCAAGCACACTCAAAATATCATGCGGATTTGCTGAACCATCCATCAACGGCTCTCCGGCCCGCACCCAGTCCCCCTCATGAACATTCACATGACGCCCTCGAGGGATTAAATATTCCTTAACGTCGCCAATTTTATTATCGACAGTGACCTTTCGAAGGCCCTTCACAAAACCTCCGAATGAAACCTCTCCGTCGATCTCACTGACAACGGCGTGCTCCTTTGGCTTTCGCGCTTCAAACAATTCCGCCACACGAGGCAACCCACCAGTAATATCTTTTGTTTTAGTCGTTTCTCGAGGAATTTTTGCTAACACATCACCTGGAAACACGGTCGAGCCTTTTTCAACAAAGATATGTGCTCCAACCGGAAGCAAGTACCGAGCTGGAGACCCCGAGCTCAACTTTGCTGTTTTTCCCGATTCATCCTTGATCGAAAGTCGCGGACGCAAGTTGGTTCCAGCTTGCTCAATCACGACACGACGCGATAGCCCGGTGACTTCATCGACTTCATCTTTCATCGTAACGCCTTCAGTAATATCACCCAAGGCTACCTTTCCTCCGACTTCCGTCAAAATAGTCAGCGAGTAAGGATCCCATTCCACGAATTTCTGCCCGATTTCAACTTTTCCACCATCTTTCACTTTGACCTTGGCTCCATGGACCAAAGGATACTTTTCCCGCTCACGGCCCGTATCATCATATACAGCAATCTTGGCATTTCTGACCATGACGACCCAATCACCTTGCTGAGTTTTTATCGCCATGCTGGGATTATGGAAATCTACATTCTTTTTTGCATCGAAACTTAAATATTTAATGACGCCCTCATGTTTCGATTCCAGAACGGTCTGCGCAACCACCTTACTGGCCGTTCCACCGATGTGAAAGGTGCGCATCGTCAACTGCGTTCCAGGCTCTCCAATCGATTGAGCTGCAATCACGCCAACAGGCTCACCCATTTCTACGAGACGGCCACGGGCCAAATCTCTTCCATAACAACTTGCACAAACCCCCCAGCGAGATTGGCAGGTGAGCACCGAACGAATTTTTATGTGATCAATTCCCGCCTCGACAATCGTTTGACAGAGTTCCTCATCCAATTCTTTATGGGCCTTTACAAGGACTTCCTGAGTAATGGGGTCATGCACATCTTCAGCAGTTAACCGACCCAGAATCCGCTCATCCAAAGCCTGAATGACCTCCCCACCTTCAACCAATGCGGATACAATAATGCCGTCAGTCGTGAAGCAGTCTGGCTCGCTGATAATGACGTCTTGCGCCGCATCCACGAGACGCCGGGTCAGGTAACCCGAATTGGCTGTTTTCAACGCCGTATCTGCCAAACCTTTTCGTGCTCCATGCGTGGAAATAAAATACTGCAACACGGTCAACCCCTCACGGAAATTGGCGGTAATTGGTGTTTCAATAATTTCTCCAGATGGCTTGGCCATCAATCCACGCATTCCACCTAACTGTCGAATCTGCTGTGAGCTTCCACGAGCGCCAGAGTCAGCCATCATATAAATAGGATTCAGACCCTCCGTCGCACCTCGACCACCACCTTGACTAATTTCCTTCATCATTTCGATAGCAATCTGCTCACTCACATGAGCCCAGATATCGATGACCTTGTTGTACCGCTCACCATTGGTAATCAGCCCTTCGCCATACTGATTCTTCACTTGCGCCACCTCTCCTTGAGCGCGGTTGATCAATTCGCCCTTACGAGATGGAATATGCATATTGTCGATACAGATTGATATCCCAGCCTTGGTCGCATAGGAGAAACCTAAATCTTTCAAACGATCCAACATCACCACAACTTCATGAAGTCCAACCATTCGGTAGACGCGATCCACCAGTTTGGTGATTTCTTTTTTGGTCATTAATTTATTCACATGCGAAAACGGCATATTAACGGGTAAAATTTCCGACAGGATCACGCGGCCCACTGTAGACTCAACGATCTCATGCTCAACCCGCACCTTGATCCGCGCCTGCTCGTCGACTTCACCTGAATCATAAGCAATTCTGACTTCTTCGGGTGAGGAGAAAATCTTCCCTTCCCCCTTGGCTCCATCACGATCATTGGTTAACCAGTAGCAACCCAAAACCATATCCTGAGACGGAACAGACAGCGGTCGTCCATTAGCAGGCGACAAAATATTATTTGCCGCCATCATCAGCACTCGGCACTCAATTTGCGCCTCTACTGAGAGAGGAACATGCACGGCCATTTGGTCGCCATCGAAGTCCGCATTAAAAGCGGCGCAGACAAGCGGATGCAAACGAATCGCCTTCCCTTCAACCAAAATTGGATCGAAGGCTTGAATACCCAATCTGTGAAGAGTGGGCGCTCGATTCAGCATGACTGGATGCTCACGAATGACTTCATCCAATACATCCCAAACCTCTGGACGCTCTTTCTCAACTAATCGCTTTGCACTCTTGATGGTAGTGGCAGCACCACGCTCTTCTAGTTTATGAAAAATAAACGGCTTAAAGAGTTCAAGAGCCATTTTCTTAGGTAACCCGCATTGATTCAGTCGAAGCTCCGGTCCAACCACGATTACTGATCGCCCGGAATAATCGACGCGCTTTCCTAAAAGGTTTTGCCTGAAACGCCCCTGCTTACCCTTCAGCATGTCACTCAAAGACTTTAATGGTCGTTTATTGGCACCTCGAATCACACGCCCACGACGACCGTTATCAAATAACGCATCGACCGCCTCTTGAAGCATCCGCATTTCATTTCGAATAATGACGCCCGGAGCCTTCAATTCCACCAATCGCTTCAGACGATTGTTTCGGTTAATGACGCGCCGATAGAGATCATTCAGATCGGAAGTAGCAAATCGACCACCATCTAAGGGCACAAGCGGACGTAATTCGGGAGGAAGCACTGGAATAGCATCCATGATCATCCACTCCGGATTGTTTCCAGAGGTATGAAAAGCTTCAATCACCTTTAAACGCTTGGTCAGCTTTTTCCCGACAGCAACAGAGGTCGTACTCTTGATTTTATCGTGGCGCTCATCCCACAAACCCTCAATATCAACTTTCCTCAATAATTCACGGATCGCTTCAGCTCCAATTCCCACCTTAAAGGAACTAGCCCCAAACTCCTCAACACATTCCCGATATCGCTCTTCTGTCAATAATTCTCGATCCTTGAGACTGCTATTTCCAGGATCCAAGACAACATATGCCTCAAAATAAAGAATTTTTTCCAATTGCTTAAGACTCATATCCAAAAGGATCCCAATGCGACTAGGCACCCCTTTTAAAAACCAGATATGCGCAACTGGTGCGGCCAATTCAATATGTCCCATGCGTTCACGACGAACTTTTGACTGAATCACCTCCACACCACACTTGTCACACACAATACCCCGGTGCTTCATTCTCTTATATTTTCCGCAATTACATTCCCAATCTTTGGTTGGCCCAAAAATTTTGGCGCAAAAAAGGCCGTCGCGCTCCGGCTTAAAGGAACGGTAATTGATGGTCTCAGGCTTTTTTACTTCTCCATACGACCATGAACGAATCTTTTCCGGCGAGGCAATACGAATGCGCATCGCATCAAAGGAGACGGCATCTCGAGGCTTTTCAAAAAGGGAATAGATACTATCCAAGTGCATTCCTCCAGGTTATATGGAATGGTGAATGGCCATGATCAACGCGGCTGGCTACTCCGCAGATTTAATCAGCTCCACATCCAATCCCAAACTCTGCAATTCTTTGACTAATACGTTGAAGGACTCAGGCAAGCCAGGTTCAAGGAAATTTTCTCCCTTCACGATGGCTTCATACATTCGAGAACGGCCTGGCACATCATCCGATTTGACTGTGAGAAACTCTTGCAAGGTAGAAGCAGCCCCATAGGCCTGCAACGCCCAAACTTCCATTTCGCCCAAACGCTGACCACCAAACTGTGCTTTTCCACCTAATGGCTGCTGCGTCACCAAGGAATATGGCCCGATGGAACGCGCATGAATTTTATCGTCGACAAGATGGTGCAGCTTCAACATATACATGTACCCAACCGTGACTGGACTCTTAAACGGCTCACCAGTCCGGCCGTCATACACCACCGATTGGCCCGACTCCGGCAATCCCGCCTTGGCCAACAACTCTTTGATTTCTTTTTCTGAGGCTCCATCAAAGACCGGGGTTTCCACCTTAATACCCAGGGTATGCGCGGCCCACCCCAAATGGATTTCCAAAATTTGTCCGACATTCATCCGAGAAGGCACACCCAAAGGATTCAAGACAATTTGAACAGGAGTGCCATCTGGAAGATACGGCATATCCTCTTCAGCCATGATTCGAGAAACAACACCTTTATTCCCATGCCGCCCTGCCATCTTATCGCCGACGGAAATTTTCCGCTTAATGGCTAAATAGACTTTGACGAGCTTGATCACTCCAGGAGGCAATTCATCGCCCCGCCTAAGTCGCCCAACCTTTTCATCATATGCCGTTTGCAATATTTCAATTTGATCTTTAGCTTCGCGCTCAATTTCGTCAAGCTTTTTCTGTTCCTCGGCATCGGCCAAGATCACTCGGCGTGCATCGTCATCCGTCAATTTCCTAAGCACATCTGCCGTGATCCGACCTTTTTTCTTCAGGATGACTTCTCCACTATCGGGATCCATCAAATCACGCCCAACAAACTGCCCCAACAACAATTTTCGGATTTTCCGATTCCGCTCTTCCTCGATAATCCGAAGCTCTTCTTGGTAATCTCGCTCAACTTTGACACGATCATCGGTTTCGATCGTACGGGACCGATCATCCTTATCCACGCCTTTGCGTGAAAAGATTTTGACATCCACAACGATCCCTTCAATGCCAGGCGGGACTTGCAAGGACGTATCTTTGACATCCCCCGCCTTTTCTCCAAAAATTGCACGGAGAAGCTTTTCTTCAGGCGTGAGCTGGGTTTCACCCTTTGGAGTGACCTTCCCAACAAGAATGTCTCCAGGCTTCACCTCTGCCCCGATTCGAACAATCCCACTCTCATCTAAATTTCGAAGGGCTTCATCTCCCAGATTAGGAATATCTCTGGTAATTTCCTCTTTTCCCAACTTAGTATCCCGCGCTTCAACTTCAAATTCTTCGATATGAATAGACGTGAACGTATCGTCTTTCACCATTTTTTCGCTGAGCAGAATCGCATCCTCATAGTTGTACCCACCCCAGGGCATAAAGGCCACCAAAACGTTTTTACCCAGGGCCAATTCCCCACGATCCATTGAAGGCCCATCAGCCAACACCTGCCCTTCTTTCACCGGTTGCCCCGCACGGACAATGGGCGTTTGCGTAATACAGGTATTTTGATTAGTCCGCTGGAATTTCACTAAATCATAGGTATCCAGTATTCGAGAATTTTTTTTCTTTTCGTCTTTTTCTTTGCTATTGGCTCGCACCACAATTCTTCGGGCATCCACAGATTCCACAATGCCATCCCGTTGCGCAATAGCTAAATACCCAGAGTCTCTTGCCACAACCGATTCCATTCCCGTTCCCACAAGGGGAGAATCACACTTGATCGTCGGAACCGCCTGTCGCTGCATATTGGAACCCATGAGCGCCCGGTTGGCGTCATCATGCTCCAAAAATGGGATAAGAGCAGTGGCCACGCTTACAACCTGCTTGGGGGAAACATCCAAATAATCTACTTTGTCCGGAGTCGTCGTTATAAATTCTCCGGCTTCTCTCGCCGTGATTGTCTCTGAGATTAAAAGACCATCCTTATTCATTGCTGAATTGGCTTGAGCAATCACCACCTGATCCCCGTCTATTGGGGAAAGAAATTCAACATCATCGGAAACCCGGCCCTTCCTCACCTTCCGAAATGGCGCTTCAATAAAGCCAAATTCGTTGATTCGGGCATAGGTAGCCAGCGACGTAATCAAACCAATATTGGGACCTTCTGGCGTCTCAATTGGGCAGATCCGACTATAATGGGACGGATGCACGTCTCTGACTTCAAAGCCAGCCCTCTCACGCGTCAAACCGCCTGGCCCCAACGCAGAGAGACGCCGCTTATGAGTGATTTCGGCTAAAGGATTCGTCTGGTCCATGAATTGAGACAACTGGCTTCCAGCAAAAAATTCTTTAATGGCGGCCACAATAGGCTTGGCATTGATCAGGTCGTGCGGCAAAACGGTTTCCATATCCAGGAGATTCATGCGCTCCTTAATACTCCGCTCCATTCGCGCCAACCCAATACGAATTTGATTCTCTAGAAGCTCTCCAACAGAACGAACCCGACGATTACCTAAATGGTCAATATCATCGACATCGCCTTTCCCGGCCTTCAAATCAACCAGGCATCGGACGACCTCAACAATGTCTTGCGCCGATAGGGTTCGTTGCTCTAATGGCAAATCAAGGTTAAAGCGTTTATTCATTTTCAAACGCCCGACCGGCGACAAATCATACCGCTTGGGATTCAAAAAAAGATTTTCAAACAGGAGCTTCGCGGACTCGATCGAAGGCATTTCACCTGGTCGAAGCCGCTTATAAATTTCAACCCAGGATTCTTCCTTAGAATTGGTGCGCTCAGCTTCCAAGGTATCCAAAATTACAGGGCTGGTCGTCGGGCTATCTAAATAAATGACCTTGAAACTCTCCATCCGACCTTCCAGAATCCGCTCCAAAACAGGCGCCGTCAGGCGCTGATTTTTCTCCAAGAGCACTTCCTGGCTTTCCGGGTCTACAAGTTCGGTTAAGACGGCCCGGCCTACCAAATCTTCAGACTTAATGGGAATTTCTTTGATCCCAGCCGATCGCACACGGGCCATGAGCGTTTTATTTATTTTCACGCCTTCCTTGGCTAAGACCTCACCAGACCCCTTATCGACAAG
>JAQBGS010000173.1:0-3254 GCA_032128535.1 Nitrospirota bacterium | reverse complement strand
GAACCGTGGGATCTTGGAGAGGGTGGCTATCAAGTTGGAAATTTCCCTCCGGGGTGGGCGGAATGGAATGGAAAATATCGAGATGTGGTGCGCCGGTATTGGGCGGGCGATAACGGGTTGTTGGGCGAATTCGCCTCTCGTCTAGCCGGGAGCAGTGATCTCTATGGACAAAGCGGGCGTCAGCCATATGCCAGTATCAACTTTGTGACAGCGCATGACGGCTTTACCCTCAATGATTTGGTCTCCTATGACCAAAAACATAACGAAGCCAATCATGAAGGCAATCGAGATGGGACCGATGACAATGAAAGCTGGAATTGTGGGGTAGAAGGCCCGACGGACGACCCCGCGATTCAACAGCTTCGTGAACGGCAAAAACGGAATTTCTTCGCGACCCTTTTGCTGTCCCAGGGGGTCCCCATGATGTGCGGTGGTGATGAGATCGGGCGGACGCAAGGGGGAAATAATAATGCCTATTGTCAGGACAACGCCATCAGTTGGTTTGATTGGAATGTGACGAAGGCCCAGACCGAACTCCTGGATTTTGTCAAACAGCTCATTGTGATTAAAAAAGAGCATCCGGTCTTTCATCGGCGGCGTTTTTTCCAGGGGAAACAGATTAAAGACTCTGAGGTCAAAGACATTGCCTGGTTTGCGAGTAACGGAAAGGAAATGATCGATGAGGATTGGGATAAAGGCCTGCTCACGCTCGGGATTCGATTAGCTGGAGATGCCATTGAGGAAATGGATGAATTAGGCAATCCGATTATCGATGACTCGTTCTTGTTGCTTCTCAACGCCTATCATGAGCCGGTGCCCTTCACCTTGCCGGCTCATAAAAAAGGTGTGGCGTGGCAATGGGTGTTTGATACGGCGAAGACGGACAGCAAAGATGTGCCGAAAATGTGGCGAGGTGGAAAGGTGTATGAATTGGAAGCCCGGGCGATGACACTGATGCGCTTGCGAGATTTGAAACAAGCAATCAAAAATTCAAGCTAATCGATACTGTGTGATTCCTGAAAAAAAGATCTTGATAAACTTCCTGCGGGGAGCCACGCCACTTGAGTAGCGTGGGCAACCCCACAATAGGTCAAGACAAAAAAATTTGGATTAAATCCGGTCTTCGACGAAGCGTTTGCCTTTGTCCATAAATTCGGACATTCGGTCCCTGGTCTCATCCGCCATGTCGTTCATGCGGTCGGTGGTGTCGTGCAAATAACTTTTAATTTGCCGCCGTGTTCGCCTGCCTGTTTGTGGGGCCATCAAGAGTCCCAAGCCTGTGCCTAACAAAATGCCGGTTGCCAGAGCTAACCCTCCGCAAAGTATCACTCGTGTATCTGAATCCATGATGCCTCCTTTTTTTTAATGATGAACGTATGAGCTGGATTCGTTTGGGCTATCGCGTCCCCTCGGGATGCCAGATTGTATTGTACCAGTTCTCTGATTTCCTTTCATTGTAGAACGGAAAACGAACGTTGCCCAATGACCAATTGGGACTAGTAAGGGCACCTGGCAGTCGTGACGCGATGCCACAGTCTTCTTGTCATGACTTCATAATGGAGATTTTATTCTTGAAATTTCTCGTCCCTCGTGAGTGCCTTTCAGCCCAGTAGACGGTAAGCCATACCATGGAAAGTGTGTAAGGGTTTCTTCTTGCCGTAATGGGGCGTTTATGGTATCTCAGAAGAGAGTAAATGCTGGAAAATTCTTGATTTTTCCCAAATTTCGAGGGAGTGAACTGGGCTTTGACTCAATCCCAAAACAGCGATCTTGTGGTGGTTGAAATGGTGGATATGAAGATGAGGACTTCCAAATCTAGTGATGCTCCCATAATGGGTTCTCCATCTCCTGGCTTGCGAGCCTTGGCGGAATTGGTGGGAGTGGAATGTGACTATGTGGATGGGAGAGGGCATTCTCACCAGGCAACGGATGCGACGCTTCGAATGATTTTGGGGTGCGTTGGGTATCGATCTGCAATCGGAATCGGATATTCAACGAGAATGGGACGAGATTCAGGAGGAACGATGGACTCGCGTCGTAGAACCCGTGCTGTTGCATTATCCGGAAGCGCGAACCCCTCTCTGTTTCCCGATCGCTCTTCCCCTGGGAGATTGTTCATTAGAGACGGTGGCAATCGAATTCCGGTTAAAGGACGAACAAGGAAAGATTCGATCCTCAACTATGAAAGGTTCAGCCTGCACACCTCTTGAAGACACCATGATCCGAGGGACTCGCTATGTGCGAAGGCACGTGAGTCTGCCTGTTCGTCTTCGTGTGGGGTATTACGACTTGATGGTCATCATTAAGCTTGGGTCTCGTGTGCTAGAGGCCAAAAGCTTCGTCATTGCTGCGCCTCAGCGCTGTTATCTTCCTCCCGGCTCAAAAAGAGAATGGGGGCTTGGGGTGCAGTTGTACGGCATTCGTTCTCGAGAGAATTGGGGCATCGGAGATTTTCGTGATTTGGAACGAATCATGAGAACAGCCGGGGAAAAGTGGAAAGCCTCCACGATCGGTCTCCAGCCCTTGCACAGTTTGACGCCTGGTTTGCGTAGCCCATATTCGCCGTCCAGTCGACTGTGTTGGAATCCCCTGTATTTGAATATAGAGCAGGTGGAGGAGTTTCGTGTGTCCCCTAAGCTTCAACGGATGTTTCGAACGAAAAAATTTCAAACCACGCTACACACTCTGCGGTCTAGCCGGTTCGTCGAGTATGAAACGATTCATCAACTCAAGATGTCTGTTCTGGAAGACCTTTTTCGGGTTTTTAAACGGCATCATCTTCGGCCTTGCACGACGCGTGGCCGGGCGTTCATTCGTTTTGTCGAGCAGGCCCCGGATTTCCTCACACGATTTTGTACCTTTCAGGCTCTCAGTGAGCATTTCGGGGGTGCAGTATGGCGCGAATGGCCATCAGACTATCACGAGCCTCCATCTCCAACAGTTAAACGGTTTCAAAAAAAATATGCGGCTCGCATTCACTATTTTTATTATGTGCAGTGGTTGTGTGAATCACAGCTTTCACGGTTGGATCAGGTGGCACAAAAGTCGTCATTACCCCTAGGCCTGTATCACGATTTGCCGGTGGGGATTCATCCGGATGGTGCTGATGCCTGGGGATTTCAAGTTCAATTGGCCAAGGATGCTACAATTGGGGCTCCTCCAGATTCATTTAACCTGCAAGGCCAGAACTGGGGTCTGCTGGCTCCCAACCCTCGCGCACTTCGTCAGCATGGATATGATTTTTTTCGTCAAAC
>JAQBGS010000172.1:0-7995 GCA_032128535.1 Nitrospirota bacterium | reverse complement strand
GGGATGGCTGAACCATTGCGAGAGTCGGTCGTCGAGCAAGGATTCCGTTTCAGGGTCTACACCCCGATTGGAGAACTCATTCCCGGCATGTCGTATTTGGTGCGCCGCTTATTGGAAAACACAGCGAATGAAAGTGTCATCCACGGTCAATATGAAACATCCGATTCTCAACCTGACGCTCTGGTATTCCCGACTCCAATGGACCATGAGAAAACCGAAAGCCCCATGGTTAAAACTGAAAGCTTCTCAACCATACCAACAACTCAAGAAAGTTTTGCTAACGAACCGCATACGGATTTTTCTTGTGAAGACGCCCACCACCCCATCACCCAGGCACTGGATCAGATCATGCCACTTCTGGGACAAACCATTTCCTATTCCGTTGCCGCAAACGTCCCGTGCCATGGCCCTACATTGGTGTCTATCAATCCCAGTCAACCCGATCAGGTGATCGCCAGATTTCCGACGGTCTCTCCTGACGACATCGACCCTCCTGTTCGAGATGCCCAAGCACACATGGCATCCTGGCGTCGTGTTCCGGCCCAGACCCGCGCGGGCCTTTTATTTCGCACGGCCACACTCATGCGCAACCAACGGGCAGAGTTGGCCGCATGGGAAATTCTGGAGACAGGCAAACCATGGCGTGAGGCTGATGCGGACGTGGCGGAGGCGATCGACTTTCTCGAATTTTATGGTCGGGACATGCGCCGTCTGGGCCAAACTCAACGACTTGGAACCGAACCTGGGGAGCTCAATCACCGGGTATATCTCCCCCGAGGACTGGCTCTTGTACTCCCTCCCTGGAATTTTTCCTTAGCCATCCCAACAGGACTCGTGTCCGCCGCATTGGTCAGTGGAAACATCGTGTTGTTTAAACCCTCGGAACGTGCGCCGATGATGGGGTATCACTTGTATCGCCTGTTCATAGAGGCTGGTCTCCCCGAAGGGATTTTGCATTTTCTTCCCGGTGGCCCGGACCTCGGCAAAGTGTTGGTTCAACATCCCGCCATCCATGTAATCGCCTTTACCGGATCCCAAACGGTGGGGTTGAACATCATTCGAGAAGCCAGCCAGGTGTCACCAGGGCAACAACATATCAAACATGTTATTGCGGAAATGGGCGGGAAGAATGCCATCATCGTGGATGAGACCGCCGATTTGGATGAGGCCGTCACCGGGGTGTTAGAAAGTGCCACGGGCTATCAAGGCCAAAAATGTTCGGCTTGTTCTCGAGTCATTGTCGTGGAGAGCGTCTACCCCATATTTCTTGAACGTTTAAAACAAGCCGCCTCAAGCATTCCTATCGGTCCCCCAATTCAGGCAAAAAACCGTATGGGGCCACTCATTGATGATCGTGCCCTCGAGAGGGTTCGGCATTATGTGGAACTCGGGAAAAAAGATGGGATCTGCCTATTGGATCGACAAGTCATGGGACCAGGCTATTTCCAGGGACCGGTCATTCTGACAAATCTGCCGCCCTCCCACCCTATTGTTCAAGAAGAAATATTTGGTCCAGTCATGGTGATGTTCCAAGTCCCGACAATCCATGAGGCCTTCACTCTCGCCAATGATTCGCCCTTTGCCCTGACGGGAGGGATCTATTCCCGCAGCCCTGCCAATCTTCAACTAGCTCGCGAAGGATTTGAGGTCGGCAATCTCTACATCAATCGACCCGTTACGGGGTCATTGGTGGGACGGCAACCTTTTGGGGGTCATCGGCTCTCCGGAATCGGCAAGAAAGCTGGTGGGCAGGGGTACCTTGAACAATTCCTGGTGGAAAAGATCATCACGGAAAATACCCTCCGTCGGGGATTTGCTCCTACCTCATAAGACTCACTGGTGAGCAAGGGCACTGTTTCGGATGACCTCTTTCGGTCTCCAGACTTCCCTTACCTTTCGAAAGGAGATATTAGGCCTGAGGAGGTGTTGCCGTATTCCGAAAACACACAAGAAACCAGCGACTTAGATGTGGTAGAGCCCTGGCATAAGTTATAGAACACATTTCTTGGAGGATCGTAAGTATGAAAATAGCGATAGCTTAAATCGCATCAGATGCGGGATTCAATACTTGCAAGACCATGTAACACCACCCGGCTTTCCTCAAAGATAAATACCAATTGACATTTTCCATGTAGAGGCATACCATTTTAAAAGAGATGGATGTACTGTCCTGAGACTGATGAAACGCAACGGTGTCCAGTCTCAGATTCAAACAAGAGGGGGTTGATCATGAACGACCTCAGTCCACCAAAGCAGTGAGGCCCGCGGCGAGCGCAGGCATGAACTTCTCGTCTAGGCGGGTGAAGAAATGTTGCTGAGAAGGACGTCTCACTGAAACACCGTATATGCCCGTAGGCATACAAAAGGTCTTAGAGATCATAATACGTTCAAGAGACATCTAATTGAGAGTAAGAACTGTGTGGATCATAGAGAGTAAGTAAGAAAATACTTTATAAAAAAGGAAAAGATCTCAAATAGGAAACCATCCACAAGAACCTACTCTCTGGCAACTGATTCTTCGAAGAACATTACGAAGAGGATGTTCCGCAGCCAGCGGGTTAACAGAACAATGGGAATTTCCGGTACGTGAAGTGCCGGGTTGAGTGCGGGCTCTCTTTCATATGAAAGAGGGCCCGTGTTTTTTGTCGGTGTTTCTTTTATTCAACCATCAGTTTCCTGCGTTAAACCAAAAAGCAGTCCTTGAGAACCATCGACTTCTGTAGCGCGGCGTTCCCCCTGCCAAGTTCTCGCTCAGGTTCATGCTTTCGTGTCATACGAAAAAGGCCATTACCAGTCCTTGGCATTCCTTAATGCCGTTCACCATTCAATCGAGGAGAACATGATGAAACCACAATCGTTAGGTCTCGGAGTACTTTTTCTTGTCGGCTTAATATCCAGTGGATGTGATTCCGGGCAGTATGGAGAGTCAACTCCTACAGAGCCAAAGTCCGAAAGTGCCCTCATGCTCACGACCGAACCTCCGGCTGCGGGGGAGCCCTCAACGATGGAAGGGGCCCTTTTGGCCACCGCAGGGTCTGCTGGCGCGAAAGAAAATGATGAAGGGGTCACTCATTTCCAGCAAAAGCATTGGGATGTTGCCCAAGAACATTTCACTAAAGCCTTAGCCATTAATCCGGATCTTCCTGAAGGCCAATACAACCTTGCGCTCGCGTTGGATAAACTCGGGAACCACGGTGAGGCCACGAACCATTTTAAAATGGCCTTGAATTTGGCTCCTGAGGATCCACGTATCAAAGATTCTGGGATTCTCAAAGCCCATGTGGGTGGATGAGACTCAACCGTAAGACGGAACGCACTGTATTGCCAGCGCATAGGCTCCTATAGCCAACGATCTGATGAGAGGGGGTGCGATGAATCTTCATCAACGGGGTTCCGATCTCATTAAACAATTAAAGGACCATGTCTTAGAGGTCCTGCATAGTCATCCTGACGCCGGACCTGAAGGAACTGGGATTCTCCAGGAGGAAGTGGCTCGTCGTGCTGGGTTACATAGTATGGAGTGCGTGGAATTAGATCACACCTGTGGGGAGATTCTGAAGTTCCTCCACCGGGAGGGTCTGGTAGAACGCCTGGACGGGGTTGGGCAAAATGATAAAAAGAAAGGATGGCGACTTACCCGCGTGTAAACACGACGGCTAGGTAATGATTTCATAGCACGGCTGGAAGTTTTCTTGATCGATCTTCATGCGGTGTTGTTTGATAAAAGATTGCAGGAGTTCATCCATCAATTTCATGATTGTGGAATCACCGTGAATTTTGAATGGGCCATGCTGCTCAATAGCATTGAGCGCTTGGGGCTTCACATGGCCCGCCACGATACCTGAAAAGGCTCGGCGTAAATTCGCGGCCAACAGATGAATGGGTTGATCGGCATGGAGATCCAATTTCGCCATCGACTCATGGGTCGGCTCAAACGGTTGTTGAAACTCATGATCGATCGTGAGATGCCAGTTAAAGTAGAAGGCGTCGCGAGTATCTTTGCGAAATTCTCGCACCCGTTGAATGCCTGCCGCCATGTCAGAAGCCCCTCGTTGGGGATCATCAATGATGATGTCATACCGTTGCGCGGCTTGTAGCCCGAGTGTTTGCTTGATAAAGGCATCAATCGTTTCAAAATAATTCGCACTCCCTTTTGGCCCCATAAAAATAAGGGGAAATGGTACCTCTTCATTGTCTGGATGAAGCAGGACGCCTAGCAGGTAAAGAATCTCTTCCAACGTCCCCGCTCCGCCGGGAAACACGATAAACCCATGTCCGACACGAACAAACGCTTCCAGCCGCTTTTCAATGTCCGGCAAGATCACCAGTTCATTCACAATGGGATTCGGCGCTTCTGCCGTAATGATGCCCGGTTCGGTTAAGCCCAAATATCGCCCATTTTTAATACGTTGCTTGGCATGTGCCAGCGTTGCCCCTTTCATGGGCCCCTTCATGGCCCCTGGACCACAACCCGTACAAATATCCATGCCCCGTAGGCCCAGTTGATGCCCCACTTCTTTGGTATAACGATACTCGACTTCGCTGATTGAATGGCCGCCCCAGCACACGACGAGATGAGGATCCTCCACAGATTGAATGATTTCCGCATTGCGTAAGATATGAAACACGGCGTTGGTGATCCCATTGGATGTGGTGAGATCAAATTTTTCATTGAATTGAATTTCGTTGTGGACATAGATGATGTCACGTAACACCGAAAAGAGATGCTCTTTGATCCCTTGTATGAGTTTCCCATCCACAAAGGCACTGGCAGGGGCGTTGATGAGTTCAAGTTTTACCCCGCGATCACGTTGCACCAAAGCAATGTCAAAATCGGCATAGCGGGCAAAAAAAGCTTTGGTATCGTCCGTATCATTCCCACTCGTCAGAACCGCCAACGCACAATTTCTGAACAATTCATGCAAGCCACCCTCACTGGTCTCCCGGAGCTTCTCCACTTCCTGTTGTGACAGCATGTGCATAGCTGTGTCTGGGGTCACGCTGACGCATATCCCAGAACTTGTAGCTGTCTGTTGCAATTTGCTGGGTTTCATATTTCCATCCTTATGTGAACGATAGCCCCTCTTATGTTAAGAGACCTTATGGCGCCATGTTGACCAATGCTTCACATCGAGAGACCCTCAAATTATCACACCAATCCGCTCACGCTCTAGTTATGGGTTTGGCTTACCGATAAGGCCTGGTGACATGGCGACATTATGGCAACACTTTACTTGAAACATATTCTACTCTATAAATCCTCAAAAGTGGGTTGAATAGACGATCCCATATTTACTTGATTCGAAGGGCATTTACTGACTCACTTTTAAAGAGTAGAATAATTGGGATGAGATCCTTTACAAAACTTTTGGCGCTCTTCCTCATAAACCTCTTCCTTGCGTTCAGCTTCAATGCGTATGCTTGCCTGGTTCCGATTTATGGCGGTATGAAAGTCAGCCAGGGGAGTGACTGCACGACGCCTGGTGAAGAACCGGCCTCACAATTTTGTGATGGGTTTAAATCTCTCGCGGTCCAATCAGGACCAGACATCTCCGCCTCAGACCTTTCAATTTTGGTTCTTCCTAGAAATATTTCCGCTTTCTTTTCAGATCCGGTGACAACCAGTCAATTCCTCCTTGTACCTGCAAGAGGGAACCTTTCGCCCCCGAAGGACATCCTTGTCCTCATCTCGGTTTTTCGCATTTGATACCCTCCTCGTTTTTGCCTCTCACACTCATTTCCTGAATTAACGCCAGACGGGATTATGATCGGGCTCCTTCGAGCCGGATCGACAGGTCGGTCTCTCTTTTCCTGCTTTCTTTTCTCCTTGGCAGGGAAACGGAACGGACCTTGAACCCGGCATACAAGCGGAGAGAATTATGCACCACACGATTCCAACATACGTGCTACTAGTGTCATTCGGCATGTTTTGGCTTATACCGCCCATCGCACTCTTGGCTGAACCAACGGATGTACAGGGCAAGACCCTGGAGCTTGGCCCGCTTGTCCAAGAAGCGATTCAAAACAATCCTGAGATAGCGGCGACACGAGAGCAGGTCCAGGCCATGAAAGAGCGGGCACCTCAAGTGGGAGCCCTGGCCGACCCCGAGTTGAAAGTTCAGCTTTGGAACACTCCTGATTCGCTGAATGTCACCAAAACGCAAACCGTCATCTACGGAGTCGCGCAACAATTTCCCTTCCCAGGGTTACTATCGAAGAAGGCAGAGGTGGCGACACGGGAAGCAGAGCAGGCAGGACAGCGCCTGGCTGCCAAAGAGCGCGAGATTACCGCCGCCGTCAAGGTGGCCTTTTTTGAGCTGTTGTATGCCCACAAAGCCATTGAGGTCCATCATGAACAGATTACGTTACTCAGGCAATTCTTTGAGATTGCCAATGCCAAGTACCGAGTGGGAACCCGAACACAAGTGGATGTCCTTCGAGCCCAGGTGGAGCTCTCGAAACTCTTGCAGCATTTACCCATTTTAAACCAACGGCAACAGACGGCACAGGCTCATGTAAATACCATCCTGGATCGGGATCCACGCGCGCCTCTTGGTCTTCCACGGGCACCACATCCTCAACCGCTGACACAGTCTCTTGAGGAGCTCCAGGAGCACGCTATTCGTCTCCGGCCGGAACTTCAAGAAGCTGACCTGGCGGTGGCCCGGTTTCAGTCGGCCACGCAACTGGCCCGATTGCAGTACTATCCTCACCTTCGGGTGGAACTCCAGCGCTGGCAAAACTACAACACCGATGACGGATTCGGAGGGAATGTGATGGTCAACCTTCCCTTTGCGTTCTGGACTAAACCGAAGTATGACGCCGGCGTACGGGAAGCTGCAGCGCAGGTCAGATCCGCCCAAGCCCAACAACAGACACTCGTCACACTGACTCGCTTTCAGATCAAAGATCTGGTGGTGCAAATTCAGGCCACTCAAGAGGTTCTGGAACTCTTTCGCACCACCGTCCTTCCTCAGGCACAGCAGGTTCTCCAAGCCGCCCATGCCGGCTATCGGACGGATCGAACGGACTTTTTGGATCTGATCGATGCGGAACGCGCGCTCATCACGTTTCGGCTTGAATATATCCGGGCGCTCGTGAATCGGGAACAGCAAATGGCCCAACTCGAACGAACAATCGGCACCGAATTTTGAAGAAGGAGGTCATAAGGATGCGTATACTCAAATTACCACGAGCCGTGTGGATTATGGTGGGATTCGTGCTGCTTTTCCTGGTCGCCGGAATGCTCTATTGGAAGGACCCGTTCCGGCAGGATCTCCAGCCGTTACAGACGAAGCCCTCAACCGACATGAAACATACAAATCAACCCATGGCCGGGATGGAAGACATGGGAAGGTCGACTCCGACAGACATAGGCCCGAGTCAGGCCTATGCCATGGTGACCCCGGCACGGCAACAATTAATTGGCGTCACCACAGCCCTGGTGAGCATGCAACCGCTGCAGACAGTCATCCGGGCCGTTGGAAGAGTGGACTATGACGAACAACGTCTCACCCATATCAATCTTCGCATTTCAGGTTGGGTTGAAGATCTGTTTGTCGATTACACAGGACAACTTGTTCGAAAAGGTCAGCCCTTGTTTACCCTCTACAGCCAGGAACTCGTTTCGGCTCAGGAAGAATATTTACTGGCGGTGAAGGCCAACGCGCAAATTCAGGACAGCCCCCTTCGCGAGGTCCGGCATCAGACGACCCAGATGGTTCAGTCCGCTCACGACCGTCTCAGGCTTTGGACCTTGACGGATGCGCAGATCGATGAGTTAGCGCGTCGTGGAAAGCCGCAGACCTATGTCACGATCTATTCGCCTGTCACCGGGCATGTCATCGACAAGAAGGTCTTTAAAGGCACGTTGGTGAAACCGGAGATGATCCTCTATGCGATTGCCGACCTTTCCACCGTGTGGGTGCAGGCGGAAGTGTTTGAGTATGAAATGCCCTTTGTTCAAGTGGGCCAACAGGGCATCCTGACCCTGGC
>JAQBGS010000171.1:0-5901 GCA_032128535.1 Nitrospirota bacterium | reverse complement strand
GGCACCTGTCTTCAATGACTTCCTGTAGTTTTTCGTGTACCTGTGCAAGAAGTAGCGAATTTCCTCCAATGCTGAAGAAATTATCATGGATACCGACCTGATCGACTTTCAGTACCTCTTTCCAGATCTCGGCCAGTTGTTCTTCTTCGTGAGTCTCGGGTGGAACAAATTGATTGAATGGGAGCGTGCTCCGTGTAGGAGCGAGTAACGCCCGACGGTCAATTTTCCCGGTAGGAGTCAGGGGAAACGCGTCCAGAATAATCCAAGACGAAGGGACCATATAGGCGGGCATGCGACCAGTCAGAAATCGATGTAGTTCTGCCGCGTCAAGGGTTGTCGTTGTAGGCGTCGGGACCACATAGGCCACCAATTGTTGCTGGCCTTCATCTTCATGCAGCACCACGACGGCTTTGCTGACGTAGTCATGCTGTTCGAGCCCTACCTCTATTTCTCCCACTTCGATGCGATAGCCACGGAGCTTGATCTGATGGTCCTTTCTCCCTATAAATTCTATGATGCCGGTGGAGCGATAGCAGACCACATCCCCCGTCTTGTAGACCCGCGCTCCACCCGTAAGCCCAAAAGGATTCGGGAGAAATCGTTCGGCGGTTAAATCGGTCCGATTGACATATCCTCGTGCTAATCCGATGCCCCCTACATACAACTCACCAGCCACACCTATAGGAACCGGCTGGAGAAATTTGTCCAACACGTAGGCTTCTTCATTCGCAATGGGGCGCCCGATGGGAGGCCGCGCGGGCCAATCCTTGCTTGGTCCATCCAGGGTCAAGGCCGTGCAGACATGGGTCTCCGTTGGGCCATAGTGATTGTTAAGGGTGCACTGAGGCAGCCTTGCCAGGAAACGCCTCAGGACCGGAGTGATCTGCAGGGCCTCGCCGGCTGTTATAATCTCCTGGATTCCCGTCGGGAATAATTCCCAAGCCTCCGCGACTTCTGCTAGTTGGTGGAGGGCCACGACGGGCACAAACAGTCGTTCGACTTGTGCGGTCATCAGAAATTTCATTAAATCAACGGGTTCTTGCCGCAGAGTTTCGTTCACCAAGATCAGTGTTCCACCTGTTCCCAAGGTCGTGAAAATTTCTTGTGCGGATACGTCAAAATTCAGAGAGGTGAATTGCAAGGTCCGAGCATCCCGAGGCACCGTGGTCTGCTGAGCTTGCCACGTTACCAGATTGACAAGGGCGTGATGGGGCATAGCCACTCCCTTGGGCTGACCCGTCGAACCGGAGGTATACATCACATACGCGAGGTTGGTCGGCGTGACAGGAATGGACACCGAATGTTTCCCAGCGTCCCTCACGAGTGGAAGGTCTTCGTCTACCCAAACGTGGTGTGCCATAGACTCGGCAAACAGGTCATGGAATTGGCGTTGGGTTACCAATACGGCGACCTCGGAATTTTTCAGTATGAAGCTTAGGCGTGATTGAGGGTACGTGGGATCAAGGGGGACATAGGTCCCGCCGGCTTTCAACACAGCTAGCACTGTGACTACCATGTCTACGGACCGTTCGACACAGACACCCACAAGAATGTCAGGTCCAACGCCGAGGTCCTGTAGATGTCTCGCCAGGGCATTGGCTTGGTGATTGAGTTGTGAATAGGTCATGGCCTGTTCACCGAATACCACAGCGATCGAATCGGGTGTGTGTCGCGCTTGCTCTTCCACGAGTTCATGGACACAAGAATCTTGAGGGAAGGACACCGTTGTCGCATTCCATTCGACGAGAACCTGAGTTTCTTCGGCAGCGGGGAGGAACGGGAGTTGGTCAATCGGTCGAGCCGGATCCGCAATGATTTCTTCTAGCAACCGTTGGTAATGTCCGATCAGTCGTGTAATCGTGGATTCTTCGAACAAATCAGTGGCGTACTCAATGCCACCATATAAGCCATTACCTCGATCTCCTAACGAAAACAGTAAATCAAATTTGGCTGTTCCACTATCAAGAATCTGTCGACTAACCGTGAGATTGGGAATGGTCACTCCCGGATCGTGTGGGGTATACAATTGAAACATCACCTGAAAAAGCGGATTACGACTCAGATCACGTTCCGGTTGTAATTCTTCGACTAATTGTTCAAATGGGACATCTTGATGGGCATAGGCTCCGAGGCACACATTCCGGACTCGCCTTACGACCTCCTGAAACGTGGGGTGCCCAGATACATCAGTGCGAAGCACCAACGTGTTAGCAAAAAATCCGTGTACCCCTTCCAATTCCTCTTGCGACCGATTGGCAATGGGGGTCCCCACGACCACATCGAATTGGCCGGTGTAGCGTGCGAGCAAGACCTGAAAAGCGGCGAGCATGACCATAAAGAGTGTCACGCCTTCTCCTTCACTCAACTCATGAAGCGCGTGAGCTAATTCTGCGGAAAAGGCCACGGGCTGGCGACGTCCGTGGTAGCTTGGCACTGGTGGTCGCGGAAAATCTCCGGGAACGGGCAGAATAGGTGGGGCCCCGGTTAGCTGATTCCGCCAATACACTAAAAGTTCGTTGTGGCGTTTGCCCTGAAGCCATTCTCTCTGCCATAGGGCAAAATCCGCATATTGCATGGGCAAAGGAGATAGATTGGAAGGGTGTTTGGTGAACGCCGCTTGATAGCACAGTAGGAATTCCCGGAAGAGCAGTTCTAACGACCAGCCATCGGAAATAATATGGTGCAGCGTTAATAAAAACAGATGATTGTTCTCCTCCAGAGAGATGAGAGTACAGCGAACTAATGGGCCGACAACCAAATCAAAGGGACGGCGAGATTCACCAAAGGCTATGTCAGTGGCTTGCTGAGCTCGTTGCTCAAGATCTTCTTGCGATAAATCAATTCTTGTTAAGGGTATAGATATTTCAGGGTGAATAATTTGAGTCGGTACGCCTTCCCGCTCAGCGAAGGTCGTTCGCAGGGTCTCGTGGCGTTTGACCAACGTCTGGAAGGCCTGCTCCCACATCCCAATCTGGAGGGAACCATGTAACCGGTAGGCCACGGCCATATTGTAGAGTGGGCTATTGGGTTCCCAACGATCCAAAAACCAGAGGCGTTCCTGAGCGTAGGAAAGCGGGATGGGTTCTGGCCGCGTCAGTGAGCCCAAGATGGGGACGGTCTCATCTTCCACTTCGGGGTTGAGATGACTGATCACTTCCGCCACGGCGGCGATGGTCGGCGTGTCAAACAGTATTTGTAAGGGAAGCTCGACATTCAATGCGGTGCGTACTCGTACCACGACCTTCATGGCCAAGAGCGAATGGCCTCCAAGAGAGAAAAAATTGTCTGTCATTCCGACTTGCTTGACCCTCAGCACCTGTGCCCACATTTCAGCGAGGAGGAACTCAGTTCTGGTGCGAGGTGCAATATAGTGATGTGTTTCAGGTGTGTGTTGAACGCTCGGCGCGGGGAGTGCCTTCCGATCAATTTTGCCATTGGGTGTTAAGGGCAAGGCATCTAAAAAGACAAATATGCTGGGGATCATAAATGAAGGGAGCTTGTCGCCGAGAAACGCTTGTAGCTCCTTGCGCCTCACATTGTGGGTATGGGTATGCCCATGTTCTTGTGTACTCACCACATAGGCCACGAGCTCCTGATCCACGCTCAGGTCGGATCGAACGATGACCACACTCTCTTTGACCTGTTCATGTTTCGTGAGCACCTCTTGAATCTCTCCGAGTTCAATTCGATGACCTCGTATTTTGACCTGATGGTCGATTCGGCCAAGGAACTCAAGTTCGCCATTCATGCGTTGTCGAACAAGATCACCGGTGCGGTATACACGTCCGCCACGATGTTGGCCAAGATGGTCAGGGGTAAATTTCTCAGCAGTCAAAACAGGCTGTTGCCAATACCCTCGTGCTAAGCCATCCCCTCCGATGAAGAGTTCTCCGGGTATTTGAACGGGTACCGGATGTCGATGGGAATCTAATACATAGGTTTGCGTGTTGAGCAACGGGCGCCCGATGGTGCCTGGGGCATGGGGTTGACGTAAGGCACCGGTAGAATACGTGGTCGCCTCGGAGGGTCCATACAAGTCATACACTTTATGAACCTGTGTTTGCTCATACAGAGCGGTGACCAGCATGGGCGTTAACGGTTCACCTGCCAGATTAATCACTTCGACAGATGAAGGAATGGCGGCAGCTTGGAGCAAGGCCGAAATGGCAGACGGGACAGTGTTCACGAGGGTGACTCGGTCGGCAGCCGGAAGTCCTTGTAGATGTAAGACATTTTTTACGATAACAACGGTCCCCCCCCAGCTTAGCGGTCCAAAAATTTCAAAGACGGACAAATCGAAGCAAATGGAGGTTGAGGCCAAGACGGCTTCATATTCCTGCGCTGTGAACTGGTGTTTGAACCAGTAAAGAAAATTCACGACATTTTTATGTTCAATGGCAACTCCCTTGGGTCGCCCCGTCGAGCCAGATGTATAAAGAATATAGGCGAGATTGGTAGCCTGCACGATGGTTTGTGACAGATCACTGGATAGATCTACTCCATCAGGATGGCATGAGCCATAGTTATCAATATCCACCACCGAAATGGAGTCACAACTGACCATCTGTCGTGTCAAGGTGTGAATCACAAGTGCTGCTGCCTGGGAATCTTCGAGCATGAAGCGGATGCGATCTTCCGGATAGGCCGGGTCTAAGGGAATATACGTTCCACCAGCCTTGAGAATAGCTAATAGGCTCACGACCAGGTCTGTCGATCGTTCCATTAGAATGCCAACCGGAGTTTCGGGCTTCACCCCAATCGCACGAAGATGCTGAGCGAGATCGTTGGCGAGTCGGTTTAATTCCCTATAACTGAGATGCCTCCCATTGTATTCAGTGGCTACGGCCTCCGGTGTCCGTAAGACTTGTTTCTCGAACAATTCATGAATGCAGCGATCCTTTGGATACACCGACTGCGTGGTATTCCAATCCACCACAATTTCTTGATGTTCATGAGGAGAAAGTAGAGGGATTCCATCCAGGGCCTGCTGAGGACGTGCCACGAGGGTTTCTAATACCTCATTGAAGTGTCCAGCTAATCGTTCAATCGCCTCAGGGTCAAAACGATGACGATTGTAGGTAAAGTCAATCCTGAGATGGGTTTCACCATGGCCTGAAATCACGAGTGGATAGTTCGTCATTCCCTCTAGATGGAAAGTCCAGTTGGGCCAATTCTTTTGTTGGGAGCGCAGAGTTGAATCGAGCGTGCAATGCTCAAAGACGACTAAGCTTTCAAACAGTGGCTCGCCTTGGGTAATTTCGCTCCATCCTTGGATAGATGCTAGCGGAGTTTGTTCCACCGAATTCAACGCAACCCATTGTGCTCGAACTTTTTTCACCCAATCGGCTGTTGGCATGCCCTGGGGGATGGTGACACGCATAGGCAAGGTATTAATGCAGAGGCCCACCATGTCTTGTATTCCTTCGACTGGGCAGGAACGACCGGTACGGGTCACGCCAAACACGACATCTGATTGGCCGGAATACCGAGAAAGAATGAGCGCCCACGTACTCATAACCAACGTGTTGAGTGTAGTCTCAGTTTTATGACTCAGATGGCCTAATTGTGTGGTGAGAGTCTCAGAACACGAAAGGGTATGGGTACTCACCTCCTCCTGAAGATGAGGCACCGTTTGTGGCAGATCAATCATGAGAGGGGTTGGGGCTTCAATGCCTGCTAAGGTTTCTTTCCATAGGTCTTCATGCTCAACGAAGTCTTGAGATTCAAGCCAATTGATGAACGCCCAATAGGGAGTCGGCGCAGGCAACTCCAGGTCGATCCCCTTTCTTTTGGCTTGATATAACGAACAGAGCTCTTTGAGAAGAATGACACGAGAACGGCCATCGAATAACAAATGGTGCGATGTCGCGGCGATGGTCAAGAAATTCGGCTACTGCTCGG
>JAQBGS010000170.1:0-21886 GCA_032128535.1 Nitrospirota bacterium | reverse complement strand
TTCAATATCCCAGGTTGATGGGGTATAGGCTGCAATAACTGGTAAAGAGAGCTTGGGAAACCAAATGGATCGGCGTTCACTCGCCGTCATGTGGTAAGGATTATTGCGTGGGTAAGGATCCAATAATAGGAGCTTGGGGCGTGTCAGGCTGGGGGATTCTTTGGTATGCATGTTAATGATCCTCACAAAGAAGTAGGGTCTAATGAAAAGTAGTTGATTGTACCGTGTAAGCAGTACCTTGAACAAACATTTGCGACCTATTTGTGGTCTCATCGCGTTCCTATTGGATAGAGAGCGGGAAGTTCAACGCCTTCCTCTTCAACCGAAATGGTTCCATCTTCGGTGAGCGCTTCTTCTGATTGAGCCTTGTCTTTCTGTTGTTTTCTCACTTTCGCTTCGATCCCGACATCTTCCGGAGGAATAGGCGGTCCAACGGCTCCACATCCCATCACAAAGGTGAATAAGGCTATGACGCTCATCGATCCCATGAAGTCGGCAAATTTCGGAGGCCAGGAATTCATGTAGCTCGTTTTTTTTTGCTGGATGTTTGAGATTTGGTCCGCAGCACCGTCTTCCAATACTTGATTTGTGATGCCACTTGAGTTGTCGCTGTTCCCCCAATCACATTTTTCTGGTTAATGGCTGCACTCGGAGTGAGGACGTCAAAAGCTTTTTTGTCAAAAGAAGAAGACGCCCTAAATAGGTCTTGTTGTGTTAGATCAAGAAGGTCTTTGCCTTTGGCTAAACATTCTCCAACCAGATTCCCGACAATATGATGCGACTCTCGAAAAGGAACTCCCTGTTTGACGAGGTAGTCGGCTAATTCTGTCGCCAGAAGAAAGCCTTCCGAGACGGCCTTGTTCATGGGTTCGGGTCGTACGGTCAGTTGAGCCAAAAGTTCTGCGTAGATTTTGACGGATGTCGTGACCGTATCAATTGTGTCAAATAAGGGTTCTTTGTCTTCTTGAAGGTCACGATTATAGCTGAGGGGCAGGCCTTTGACGGTCGTTAAGAGACCAAATAAATGCCCGTAGACTCGTCCGGTTTTTCCACGAATGAGTTCCGGAATATCCGGGTTTTTTTTCTGAGGCATCATACTGCTGCCTGTGCAAAACCCATCGGGAAGATCGACAAACTGAAATTCTTGAGAAGACCACAAGATCAGTTCTTCGCTCAGGCGGGAAAGATGCATCATAAGAATGGCGCATCCACTTAAGACTTCGATCACATAATCGCGGTCGGACACGGCATCCAAGCTATTCTGGGTAATTTTGGGGAACTTCAATAAGGCCGCAGTATAGTGACGATCAATGGGGTAATTGGTTCCTGCGAGTGCACCTGAGCCAAGCGGCATCACGTTGACTCGGACCAACGCATCATGAAGTCGCCCTTTGTCTCGTTCCACCATTTCCACATAGGCTAGTGCGTGATGGGCAAATAACACAGGTTGGGCTCGCTGTAAGTGGGTGTAGCCCGGCATCATGACGCCCTTGTATCGTTCGGCCAGGGTCACAAGCGATTGTTGCAGTCGACACAGGTCTTGTTGCAAATGCTGAAGGACATCGCGGAGATAGAGTCGAAGATCGAGGGTTATTTGATCATTGCGACTACGACCGGTGTGCAGTTTCCCGCCAAGGGGGCCAATGAGCTGCGTGAGCCGCCTCTCGATGCTCATATGCACATCTTCGTCCTTAACTTTCCATTGATGTCGTCCGGCTCGGATGTCTTCTTGAATGCCGTGTAGTCCCTTGATAATCGTCCGACTTTCATGAGTGGACAGCACTTTGGCTCGCTGCAAGGTTTGACAATGGGCTACACTGCCTTCAATGTCGTATTCGTAGAGGCGACAATCAAATCCAATGGACGCCGTGAAAGATTCAACCAATGCGTCAGTCTGGCCTTGGAAACGCCCCCCCCAGAGCTTTGACGAATCTGAATTTTTGGCGGACTGATGCCGGGAACTCGCTGGTGGGTGGCTTGGTGATTGTGGTTGAGAAGTCTTCATCAGAAGGAGCGGTTTCGAGCTAATGGGAATGTTCTCAGTAGGGGGAAGCTTTCATCAAGGACATTTCCCCGCAACATGGGGAACACGTGGCTGGGCTCAAATTCTTTTTTAACCAATGCCAATCAATTGACCTATTCAAGTCTCATGATTGAGCCATTGCGTCAGAACGTTACCTTCCCAGCCATTCAAGCAAGACAGCCTTTTGTATGTGCAGGCGATTCTCCGCTTGGTCTAAGACGACGGATTGGGGTCCATCTAAAACCTCAGCGGTAATTTCCTCACCGCGGTGTGCGGGCAGGCAATGAAGAACTACCGCATTTGGCTTTGCCCGTTTCAGCAACTGACTATTGACTTGATAGGGGGCAAACGCGGCCATACGTGGTTGATGTTCGGCTTCTTGCCCCATGCTGATCCACACATCGGTGTAAATGGCATCCGCATTATATGCTGCCTCCATTGGATCATGGGTGATTTCAATCGTGGCTCCAGTTTGAGCGCCCTCGGCCTTGGCCTGTTTCACAATGGTGCTATCTGGTTCATACCCCGGTGGACATCCCACGGAGACATGCATCCCTACTTTGGCGCCTATTTCAAGAAGCGAATGCGTAATATTGTTCCCATCGCCAATGTAGGCTAACTTTAATCCCTTGGCGCGACCTTTTTTTTCTACTATTGTGAGAAGGTCAGCGAGGGCCTGGCAAGGATGACAATGATCGGTCAAACCATTAATCACCGGAATCGAAGTATGTCGGGCCCATTCCTCCAATGCAGATTGGTTAAAAGTTCTCACCACTAACCCATCGACATAACGAGAAAGGACTTTTGCTGTGTCAGCTAAACTTTCCCCTCGGCTGAGTTGTATTTTTTCTGAGGCCAAGAAGAGGGCTTGGCCACCTAATTGATTCATGCCGGCTTCAAAGGAGACGCGGGTGCGAGTCGAGGGTTTTTCAAAAATGAGTCCTAGCGTTTTCCCTTTGAGAGGAAAAGTCGGCCGGCCTTTGCCGTGAGCTTTTTTCAATTTTTTAGCGAGCCTGATTAAGTCTCCAATTTTTTCCCTGGGAATATCTGCCACCGTCAGGAGGTCTTTAGGAAGCTGTGGCGCCTTGTTTCGGGAGGCAGACCTGGAGCGAGGACTCTGTTTAGAAGGACGAATTGAGGGCATTCGTATATTTCCGTTTGGAAAGAATGTCAGAGAGTACAGCCAATAACCGATCAATTTGCTCGTGGCTAATGATGAAAGGTGGCACGAATCGGAGCACCCGGACCATCGTGCAATTAATTAGCACTCGACGTTCCAGGCATTCCATGACGAGCGGTTTTCCGTCAATGGATAACTCTAAGCCTTGCAACAGACCCATGCCTCGGGTTTCCCGAATACAAGAATATTTTTCAGCAAGAGCGGCTAACCCTTTGGCTAGGTACTCACCAGCAGCACGACCCTGTTCCAGTTTGCCCCCATCAAGGAGCAAGTCAAATACTTTCAGGGCAGCAGCACAGGCTAAAGGGTTCCCGCCAAACGTGGATGCGTGCGTACCGGGTTCAAAGGCAGCAGCCACGGTGTCTGTGGCGAGACAGGCTCCAATCGGGACCCCGCCACCGAGGCCCTTGGCCAACGTCATGATATCCGGCTGAATGCCGAATTGTTCATAGGCGAATAGGGTCCCTGTCCGCCCCATACCTGTCTGGACCTCATCAAAAATTAGTAGAATTTGTCGTTCGTTGCAAAGCTTCCGAACCTTCTTCAAGTAGTCCACCTTAGGAACAATCACACCGCCTTCAGCCTGAATGGGTTCGAGCATGATGGCAGCCGTTTGTGGCGTCAGTGTCGCTTCTAATGTTTCGAAATCATTAAAAGGAACGTATCGGAACCCAGGCATCATGGGGCCGAACCCTTTTTGTAAGGCTGGTTGGCCTGTGGCCGTGAGGCTGGCCAACGTCCGTCCATGAAAGGAGTTCAGCATGGTCAGAATTTCGATCCGGTCAGGGCCAAATGTTGTTGTGGCATAACGCCTGGCCAACTTGATCGCGGCTTCATTGGCTTCTGCCCCGCTATTGCAGAAAAATACCTTATCGGCAAAGGAATGCTCGACGAGCCGTTGAGCCAATTGGGTTTGTGGTTCGGTATAAAACAGATTGGATGTATGGATAAGTTGGCGGGCTTGACGGGTGATGGCTTCCACAATGTCCGGCTGGGCATGGCCCAGGATATTCACCGCAATGCCAGCCACACAGTCAAGATATTCTCGGCCTTCGGCGTCGTAGACAAAACACCCTTGGCCTCGTTCTATAGTTAGTGGAAGTCGGGCATAGGTATTCATCAAATACCGGGCTGCGTTTTCTTGAATTTCAGTCGCAATCATGTTTCGAAAACCCGCGTGAATACAGGCGAATCTATCATATGGTTTCTTCTATTCGCAATGAGAATAGGACGAGAAAACTGATTATGCTACAGGCTTTGGAATAGGGATACAACAAGTGTGCGATTTTGAAGGGTGTCGAGCCAGAGGCCAGAGGAGAAATTGGGGATGTCGTTAGCTGGGGCTGGCTTGTTGGCGACGAAGATCGTAGGCCAGACCGAGTTTGCTCAGCATCCAAATCAACCACTTGGATGGATCAAAATTATACCACCGGATGCCATTGCGATAATCGCTTTGATACATGTGGTGATAGTTGTGGTAACCCTCACCAAACGTGAGCAGGGAAATCCACCAACTGTCCCGGCTGGAGTTGGACGTCCCGTGAGGTTGATCACCCCAAATGTGGCAGATGGAATTAATGAAAAAGGTGGAGTTTAAGACAAAGAATGTGCGGGCTAAGCCTGCTAAAAGAAAACAGCCAATTCCACCAATCCATCCGTTGTAGAGCAATCCGACAACGAATGGTAGGAAGAGACCGGTCAGGACAATCGGAAGATAATAACGATTTTGCCACACGATCAACGGATCTTGTAAGAGACGGGTAGCATATTTCGGGTCCCGGTTCGGGTCCTTCCAGAATATCCACCCACAGTGACTATGCCAAAATCCCAATGTCGCGTTATAGGGATCTTCTTTTTCATCACAACGCGCGTGATGCCTGATATGATCTCCTGCCCATCGTAGAGCCGAATTTTCTAGGGCCATTCCCCCTGCAATTAAAAAGGCGAACCTTACCCACTCCGGGCATTTAAAAGCCCTATGCGTAATCAAACGATGATATCCAACGGTAATACCAAGACCAGTGATCATGTATAATGATACGAACATGGTCCAATCGACCCACGTAAAGTCGTAGTAATACGCATACACCGGTAATCCGACAATGGTGGCCAATACTATTAATCCGAAAAGGATCATAGTGGGGTAATCTCGTTGTGGTATACCTGCTTTTGAGGGGTCTAGTGTTCTTGACATGGCGGCAATGTCCTTGTGTATCTCTCACCTAATTTCCATGACGGGAAAGACGCCCTGCAAAAGGTACGATCCAAAGGTGAGGGATCGGTTAATCAGAAAAACATTGAAAATGGTAACTCTTTTACAGGAAAGTGGTTAACTAATTTCAAAATTTACAGGATGAGTCCTGCCCGTATAAAAGAGCAGAATAATGTTACACGTCTATAGGTAGATTGTAAAGAGGAAGACAATGAACACATCCTTCCTGTCACTAACAGCTTATCAGACTTATTTGAAAAATCCAGTCGGTCATTGGACGAGCCACGAAGGCCGATCGGTGTGGGTTGCTGTGATCGCTTTCCCCAAAGAAGAAAGCGATCACAGATCAGGGTGGGTTAATACTTATAGGTATCTTCTTTGTAGGGGCCATCAGGGGACACGTGAATGTAATCAGCTTGGGCCTGAGTGAGCTTGGTAAGAACGCCACCAAACCCTCGGACCATATGAGCTGCAACCTCCTCATCCAAAATCTTGGGAAGAACTTGGACCGTTGGCGTTTCTTTTTCTACATGGTCAGCATATTTTCGTTCGTACAAGTAAATTTGCGCCAAGACTTGATTAGAAAATGAGCCATCCATAATACGGGAGGGGTGCCCGGTGGCATTGCCCAGGTTAACTAGTCGTCCTTCGGACAATAAGATCAGATGATCTTTGGTGGACTTGTTCCGATAGACTGTGTGGACTTGTGGTTTCACTTCCTCCCACTCCCAGTTTTTCCGCATGTACGCGGTGTCGATTTCATTGTCGAAGTGCCCAATGTTACATACCACGGCACCGCATTTTAATGCCTCCAACATGGCCGAATCACAGACATTGAGGTTACCGGTTGTGGTCACGACCAAATCGGTTTGACTTAACAGTAATTGGTTTGTGTCTTCGAGTTTTCCGGTATTGATCCCGTCCTTGTAGGGCGAGACGACTTCAAATCCGTCCATACAGGCTTGCATGGCACAAATTGGGTCGATTTCCGAAATTCTGACAATCATGCCTTCTTGCCGTAACGATTGGGCTGACCCTTTGCCAACATCTCCGTAGCCAATGACCAATGCTTTTTTCCCGGCGAGCAAATGATCAGTTCCGCGCTTAATGGCATCATTCAAACTGTGGCGACAGCCATATTTATTGTCGTTTTTAGACTTGGTGACGGAGTCATTTACGTTGATCGCAGGAACTTTTAAGGTGCCATTTTTCAACATTTCTTGTAGCCGATGTACCCCGGTGGTCGTTTCTTCGGTAACGCCATGGATGTGATCCAGCATGGCAGGAAACTTTTCATGAAGCATCAGCGTCAGGTCGCCTCCGTCATCCAAGACCATGTTGGCATCCCAGGGCTTGCCATCTTTTAAAATAGTCTG
This sequence comes from Nitrospirota bacterium, assembly GCA_032128535.1. Lineage (GTDB taxonomy): Bacteria > Nitrospirota > Nitrospiria > Nitrospirales > UBA8639 > Nitrospira_E. The sequence continues at coordinate 15,095 of JAQBGS010000170.1, read as the reverse complement.
CTCCAGACACCATTCATATTCTTCGGCGGTCTCACCCTTCCACGCAAAGACTGGAATCCCTTTGGCGGCAATGGCCGCAGCTGCGTGATCCTGTGTTGAAAAGATATTGCAGGAAGACCAGCGCACTTCGGCGCCCAGTTCGATCAGGGTTTCAATCAATACCCCAGTTTGAATGGTCATATGAATGCAGCCCAAAATTTTGGCACCCTTCAGCGGATGCGAGCTACGGAATTTATCTCGGAGAGCCATTAAAGCAGGCATTTCCGTTTCGGCAATTTGCAGTTCTTTGCGGCCCCAGTCGGCTAGGTTGATATCCGCAACTTTATAATCTTGGGTGGTAGTTTCCAATGCGCTTGCAGTACTCATAATTCTGGCTCCCCTCGTTTGTCTGTATGTCTAGCTATGTGTCCAATAATGAAGAAATATAGATTACAGGAGGAAAGAAGCCTCTCCTTCCCCTCCGACTTCACGAAACGTCCTCTTTGGGAAAATTATAACCCGGATTCCCGTCGTAACAAGGCAGCTTTGTCCGTCTTTTCCCACGTAAATCCAGGCTCGTTTCGGCCAAAATGCCCATAAGCTGCTGTTTGCTTGTAGATGGGTCGACGTAATTTGAGGTGATCGATAATACCCTTCGGCGTCAAGGGAAAATGCTTGCGCACTAATTTTTCTATTCGCTCTACGTTCGTTTTCTCGGTCCCTTTCGTGTCAACCAAGACCGAAACGGGCTCGGCAACGCCAATGGCATAGGCTAATTGCACTTCACATTTTTCAGCCAACTGGGCGGCAATAATATTTTTAGCAATGTATCGAGCCATATAGGAAGCTGATCGATCCACTTTGCTGGGATCTTTTCCCGAGAAAGCCCCTCCACCATGGCTGCCTACGCCTCCATAGGTATCCACAATGATTTTGCGACCGGTTAAGCCCGTGTCCCCCATAGGTCCTCCAGTGACGAATCGTCCGGTCGGATTGATATGGAAGGTAACGGCTTTGGGATTAAAGAGTTTCTTGGGCATGACCGGGATAATGACCTTTTCCATGATGTCTTTTTGAATTTTCTGGGAGGTCACAGCATCACTATGTTGGGTGGAAACCACGATCGTATCGATTCGAATTGGCTTGCCATTTTTGTATTCAATGGTGACTTGGGACTTCCCATCCGGGCGAACCCAAGGCAAAATGTTCTTTTTGCGCACTTCAGCTAATCGTCGAGTCAGTCGGTGAGCGAGGACAATCGGCATAGGCATGAGCTCTGCTGTTTCATTGGATGCATAGCCAAACATCAGACCTTGATCCCCAGCTCCCCCTGTATCAACGCCCATTGCAATATCCCCAGATTGTGAATCGATAGAAGTCAGCACCGAACATGTACGATGATCGAAGCCCCAAGTCGCATCTGAATATCCGACTCCTTTGATCGTTTCTCGAATAATATCAGGAATTTCGACATAGGCTTTGGTGGAAATTTCTCCGGCGACAAAGGCAAGGCCAGTGGTGATCAGCGTTTCACAAGCTACTCGACAATTTTTATCTTTGGCCATTATGGCATCCAAAATACTATCCGAAATCTGGTCGGCAATTTTATCTGGATGTCCTTCTGTAACCGATTCTGATGTAAACAGATAACTGGTTTGTCTCATCTAAGTCCCCCTGCCAAAATTGGTTGAGCCTCGTATTCCTCTCGGAATAAGACCCTAAGTGAATAATGCAAAAACCAAAACCCTTACTATACATCAAGAAAGGGGTTTGTACAATTTCAAAAAAATAATGATTGGAATACAGAAGCCCAGTCCTTCAGAAAGCTTGTTGTTTTCTCGGAGAAAAAATGGGAAAGCTTGAACAGGGCGTAGATGAAATTTCTTGTATTGAAATGTAAAAGTTTATCTGCAAGCATATTCGAATATGTCAGGTATAGAGAGCTTCCAATTCAGAATGCATGATCTTTTTCACGCCCCCTCCACTCCTGTTAATAATATAAAATACTTAGATTGAAAATAAATTTATATACTTAGGTAATAACATGCTATGCATATCGTACTTTCAGGAAAGTTCTCAGTCAAAACCAGTTGAAAAATCGATGATTTTCTCAATAGACTTCAGGAAACTTGACTAGTTGCTTCGGCTTGCATAACCGAAATTCAGGGTGGTAAGATCCGCTGTTATTTTTCGATGAAATTTTAGGCATACCGGCGAATTTCCTGGCGAGAAAGGCGAGTGGAGTACTGTCGCTTTTTTCATGGGAATTCCGGTAAGGAGGCTTGTGAATGTATAAAACGATATATGTCCCAGTCGATAATTCAGACCATTCCAATATGGCTGTCGAGTTGGGAGTCCAATTCGCCAAGGTTTTCGGTTCGAAAATGGTGGGGAGCCATGTGTATGCGGCGAAGATGCATGATAAACGGTTTAAGCAAATGGAAGCTGGTCTCCCTGAAGAATACCATGATGAGAAGGAATTGGATCGACAGCGGCAAATCCATGATTCTCTTATTACTCGAGGTCTTCAAATCATTACCGATTCCTATTTGGATTACGTTGGTGAGAAGTGTGACGAAGCCAATATTCCTCTCGAACGACGCTCACTGGAAGGGCGCAATTGGAAAGCGATTGCAGAAGATATCACCAAAAATGGCTATGACCTCACGATAATGGGAGCGTTAGGCGTGGGAGCGGTCAAAGATTCCATTATCGGTAGCAATACTGAACGTGTAATTCGGCGTGTGCGCAACTCGGATATGTTCATTGTGAAAGATACCAAGCCAATGAACGGCGGTAAAATCGTGGTGGCTGTGGATGGCAGTCATTATTCTTTTGGCGGGTTAAAGACGGCTTTGGCTCTTGGAAAGGCTTTTAACAAACCGGTTGAAGCGATTTCCGCATTTGACCCCTATTTTCACTATGCTGCCTTCCATAGCATTTCTGGTGTTCTGAATGAAGAGGCCGGAAAAGTTTTTCGATTTAAAGAACAAGAAAAACTGCATGAAGAAGTGATTGACAGTGGATTGGCGAAAATTTACCAATCACACCTAGATGTCTCCCGTGATGTAGCACAGGACGAAGGGGCAGATATTAAGACAACGCTACTGGATGGCAAGGCTTTTGAGAAGGTCATTCAATATGTGCGGAAAGAGCAGCCGTGGCTTCTCATTGTCGGGCGCATTGGCGTTCATAGTGATGATGATATGGATATTGGTAGCAATACTGAGAATCTCTTGCGTTCTGCCCCTTGTAATGTGTTGATTTCAAATAGAAAATTCGTGCCGCCTATTGATGTTCAGGCGGAATACACCATTGCCTGGACGGAAGAGGCTCTACGACGCATGGAGAAAATTCCTGTTTTTGCCCGAGGTGTGGCGAAAACAGCCATTCATCGCTATGCCATCGAAAAGGGCCATACCATCATCAGTAATTCGGTCATTGATGATGCTGTGGGGGATATTCTTCCCGCTGGGGCCATGGACGCCATGAAAACCCTTGGCGGAACTCTGGATGCTGCAGGTGTTGATCGGAATGCCATGCAAGCTGACAATCAAGTGGCACAAGACTTAATGGGATCGACGATGAGTGGCATGATGGCTCAGGTGGTAGAAGAAAAACCAGTTGCTGCCAATCCTTTGAGTGCGGGGAATCAAAACTATTTGGATCGGATGTCCCGTGATTATTATGTGTGTGGAGGATGTGGCTATATTGGGAAAGGGGCCCATCCGGTCATGTGTCCGGTTTGTAGCCTTGACGGGGCCCAATTTAAACAAGTAGATAAATCAATTTTTGAGGCGGCGGCTAAAGCGGAGGGTGGCCTGGAAACTGAAGTCGCGTACGACGATATCCCCATGCAGTGGACGAAAGATGCACGAGAAGCCATTCGTGCGGTTCCTGCAGGATTCCAGCGTCGGCGGGCCAAAGCCAAAATTGAAAAGACCGCCAGAAAATTAGGAATGACGACCATCACATTGGAGTATGCAGGTCCGATGATTCAAGAGGCGGCGGCAGAAGACTATACTCCAATCTTTGCCAATAAAACTGCCGGGGAGGCCTCAACTATGGGTTCTGATTCCAAGAATGATCAAGCTCCTGAGGCCAATGGGTCTAATCCTTATACGTGGGAACCTGATGCCCTTCAACGACTGGAACGGGCTCCGGCAGGTTTTATGCGGGACTGCACCAAAGCGTTAATCATTAAACATGCGGAAAAGATAGGCACCACGAATATCACGCTTGACGTGGCCAACCAAGGTATTGAGCAAGCGAAGGAAACCATGGAAGAAGCCATGAAATCAGGGAACGTCAAAGACATTGTCGCCAAGTTGACCGGTACAGGGGCTGCTTCTGAAGCCCAATCCGGAGCCGGGCACAATGGGTAAGTCCCTCCCGGTTCTTAACTCATTCCTCAATAACTTGTCGTCGTTAGGTTCGAGTGCCGTCTCGCGGTTCGAATCTCTCCGTCCAGGTCCAGGTATTGCTGCCCCAGGTGATGGCCGGACTGTTGATGACTTCAAACCGTACCTTGTCGCCCTCAATCTCACGAGTCGCTGCAATCTTAAATGTGAACATTGCTATTTGGACGCGACCACGAAGATGAGTGGCGGGCACGATGAACTTACCACGGAGGAATGCTTTCGTCTGATCGATCAAATTGCTGAGGTCAACCGTGGAAGCCTGCTGGTGATTACAGGTGGTGAGCCGTTGGTGCGCCCCGATATTTTAGACATTGCTCGTCATGCGGTGAAACTTCAATTTATGGTGGTCTTTGGCACCAATGGCATGTTGATTGACGATGCCATGGCGAAGGAAATGGTGGAAATCGGGGTCATGGGAGTCGGAATCAGCATTGATTCGCTTGATCCAGCCACACACAACGCGTTTCGTGGAATGCCGAATGCCTGGGAGGGTGCGTTGGCAGGTATCGAAGCCTGTAAACGTAACGGGCTCCAGTTCCAGGTACATTTCAGTGCACAACCCATGAACTATAAAGAATTGCCGGCGGTCATCGATTGGTCACATGATCTGGGAGCCAAGGTGCTGAATGTCTTTTTCATGGTTTGCACGGGACGCGGAGAAGAACTGACCGACATTACTCCCTCACAATACGAAGAAGTCTTAGTCCATTTGATTGAAAGCCAAGATAAATACCAGGATATGTTGGTTCGAGCCCGATGTGCGCCACATTTTAAGCGCCTAGCCTATGAAAAAGATCCGAATTCCCCCATCACCAAAGCCAAGGGCTACATGGGTGGAGGCTGTCTCGCGGGGACCAACTACGCGCGAGTGACGCCAAATGGCGACCTGACGCCCTGTCCCTACATGCCATTATCCGCTGGGAATATTCGCGATAACAGCTTTGTCGATTTGTGGGAAAATTCGGAGATTTTCGATTCTTTTCGGTACCCGCATCTCAAAGGCAAGTGTGGCGATTGTGAATACAGTGAAATTTGCGGCGGCTGTCGAGCACGTCCTTACGTGGATCATGGCGATTGGATGGATGAAGACGAGTGGTGTCTCTATACACCCAAAGGTGGGGAAAAGATCCAGGTGGCCTTCAATGTGCCAGAGGCTTCATCAGTAGAATGGGATCAAGCTTCGGAAGAACGGCTCAGTCGTATCCCTTATTTCTTGCGGGCCATGGTGAAAAAGGGTGTGGAGCGCCATGCCGTAGAAGAGGGTATCCCGGTCGTTACCATTGAATTAATGGAAGAACTTCGCAAGCGCCGGTTTGGCAACGAAAAACCGGTCTTTAAGTTTTAATGGAATCCCTTCTTGGGGTCCTCACCGACCTCAATCAACTCATTCCTATTTTAGTTCATTGGCTACACCTGCTCTCGGCAGTTGTGTGGATCGGGGGCCTCGCCTTTCTGGTCATGGCTGTGACTCCTTGCCTGAAAACTACCGTCCCAAAAGAATTCATTAAACCCATTTCCGAAACATTTTATAAACAATATAAACGTATGGTGGGTGTGCTGTTGGTGGTCATTCTCTTTACGGGCGGGGCCAACCTGCATTATGTGAGTCAAGGAATGGTCATGGCGACTGGAGAAGGCGTGGCGCACCATGCCAAATATCTCATGGTCTTTTTCATTAAATTGTTCTTGGTGCTTGGGGTTCTGACCATTTTCCTCTACACGATTCTCTTTAAAAACGACCCTACCGGACATGAAGATCAAGAGGAATTAGAAGAAATGGCTGTCGAGCCTGTACCCTTTCAGCGAGTGGCCCTGTGGATGGGCGTGTTTATTATTCTATGTGCGTCGGCCATGAAGCATCTTCATACCTAAGAGGTTTTTCGGATCAGCACCAGCCGAGGAAGTCTCGTCCCCTCTTTCTCTCCTCAACACATATGTAGATTGCCCTCAATACCAAAAAAGGTAAGCCGCTCAAAAAGGACGAGGCCATGTTGTTCATAACCGCGAACATCGGCCAAGTGTGGATTGCGAAAATAGAGGGAAAAGGTTTGCACCAGGCAAGATTGGTGATTGGTCTCGTGAGTATGATCATGGTTCTTGGTGGAAGTTGGGGCGCGTGGGCCAAGGCTCCTGGAAATCTGGATGATCCAGAAACCGTCATTCGAATGATCGTCAAAGCCAATGCCGAAATGAATTTGAAGACCCTTGAAACACATATGGCGGCGGATGCGGACACTGTGGGTTACATCATAGGCGGTCGCAAAAACATCGGATGGAAAGACGTGAATCAAGCGTTTGAAGAAGAGTTTTCTATGCTCAGTGGATTAACCATTGATATCCTTAATCTCAAGGTTTGGCAAAAGGGAGAGGTTCCCTGGTTTGCTATGGAGATTGATTACAGCCGTGAGGTGCAAACCGCTGATGGTCCGATCAAGAAAACCTGGGCGTTACGCGATACCGGCGCCTTAAATCGCCGAGAGGGAAAATGGATGCTCGTCAATTGGCACGAGTCTATGCGGGAGCCCATGAAGCCATTGGCACTCGAGCGAGAAGCTCAACCGGCCAAGACGGGAGGCAATCCGATAGAAGTCAACCTCACTGGTAAATGGGAAATTCAAGAAGAAGACAAAGCCTATCAAGTGTCGTTAGATGCGAAGGGCAATGGACCCTACACCTGGCAAGAAGGCCGGCTCCAAACTGAAAAAGTCGTCGATCGCCTTTGGTCTGGTACCTGGCATCAAAATGGGAATGATCGGGAAGGCGGGTTTGAAGTGCTCTTATCAGAAGATGGAAAGACCGCCGACGGAGTCTGGTGGTATTTGCGAGTCGGCACACAAAAAAATATCCCTCCACGCGAATGGGGTGGTACTTACAAAATCAAACGCTTGCCTCCTTAACCGCGCAGCCATGGTCCCTTAATCTCTTCACCTCGATAGGGGGAGATTGCTCCTGCTGCCCCCACTTTTGGCCTTCTGTGTACTTTTCTCAGGTAGTGCGGTGTCACAATAATGGTCTAGAGCTTCCTATTCGACGTCTGGACGATACACATTCATCAAGACCGTCGGTATAATGGAACTGTTCAAACGACCGGCTAACTTTTTTAGATGAACCCGTAGGCTTTTTTATCATGCGTTCTACCCGTTCCCGTTCACGACGTGCTCCTGAAACCAAACCCCTCCCTCTGGATCTTCCCGAAGACGAGAATAGTGAAAGCCTGTTACCACATAAACCATTAGTGGTCATTGTGGGGCGACCAAATGTTGGCAAGTCCACCCTGTTCAACCGAATTGTAGGACATCGGACGGCGATAGTGGATGATGTCTCGGGTGTCACACGGGACCGTAATATGGCGGAGTGCGAATATCAAAACCGCATGTTTACTTTGGTTGATACCGGTGGCTTGGATCTCAATGCCGAAGATGTGATCGTGTCACAGATTAAAGATCAAACGAAAACCGCCATGGCCGAAGCTGATTTGGTAATCGCGGTCATGGATGGGCGCGTCGGATTATCTCCATTGGATACTGAGCTGGCAGACCTTCTCCGTCCTATTACTAAACCGGTCTTTCTGGCCATCAATAAAATTGATACGCCAAAATCCGAACCCCTTCTCGCAGACTTTTACCAATTGGGCATGAAAGACATCTATCCCATTTCTGCAGAAGGTGGGATGGGTATTGATGAATTGCTTGAGGCGCTCATGCCCTATCTGCCTCAAGCTCCTGACGAGTCGGCCCAAATCGAGATTCCCCGCATTGCCGTGGTGGGCAGACCAAATGTCGGCAAGTCGACCTTGGTAAATGCTATCTTGGGGGAGAAACGGCTCATTGTGAGCGACATCCCCGGCACTACACGCGATCCGATTGATTCGCTCCTCACCCGTGAAGGCCAAAGTTATATCTTCACCGATACGGCTGGGATTCGAAGACGGGGGCGAATTGATCGTGGCATTGAAGGCTATAGCGTTGTGCGGGCTATGCGGGCCTTGGGTCGATCGGATGTCGCAGTCTTAGTGTTGGATGGCATTGAAGGCGTCACGGAACAAGACACAAAAATTGCGGGGTTGATCAATAAGCAAGGGCGCGGTTGCGTCATTTTGGTCAATAAATGGGATGTGCGTGAAGATGACCCTGCAGCGTACCCTACCTATAATTTGGAGCTGTCCCGGCGGTTTCCGTTCTTTGCCCATGTTCCGGTGCTGTTCGGAGCAGCCGTGCAATCCGAGACTCTCCCTCGCTTGTTCGCCAAAATTGATCAAGTGGTGGCGTTTTTCGCAAAACGTATTCAGACACGGACGCTCAACCTGTTTCTGCAACAAGTCCTCGAAAAAAATCCCATTTCCTTGCATCGCGGGAATCCCAAAAAATCGATGTTCATCACGCAAGTTGCGACAAAGCCTCCCACGTTTGCCTTATTTGTTAAAGGAGCAGAGAAGATTCCTCCTGCGTATCTTCGGTATCTTGAAAATTCTATCCGGGCGGAATATGGATTTCAGGGGATTCCGATAAAAATATTGTTGCGGGGAAAAGGGAAAAAATAAATAGAAGGGCAAAGTTAGGAGTGAAGAAGAAAATGGGTAAAGAAAAAATGCAAATGAAGAACCACCATTTTCCCAATCAACATAGATGGGTTCTTTTGGTGGGCATGAGTTTTCTGTTGTGGGGTCATCTTGCAGGAGCGGAAGATCTTGTTGAGGTCGCTTCTCAGCCTGACATTGATCAGGGACGGGAAATCTATCAAACGCATTGCCTAGAATGTCATGGAGTAAAGGGCCATGGTGATGGGCCACGGGCGACCACGTTGGCACCTCGACCTGGCAATCTCATCTCTGCCGCCACTTCCAGTAAGACGGATGATGAGCTTTTCGCTGTCATCACCAATGGGGTTCCACGAACGGCCATGAAAGGCTGGGAAGATCAGCTTTCACTGGATGATCGCCGCAATGTCCTAGCCTACATCCGTTCACTAGTCCACTTCCAATAGCGATCCTAGGCCGGATAACCGTGAATCACATCCGGCTTAAGGCGCGGAAGTATTCTACGAAGGCGTGCATGCCGCCTGAGGCTTGGCCCCAATCAAAGTATTCATTGGGCGCATGGTAGCCATGTTCTGGCAGACTCAATCCCAAAAACAAAATCGGCACTTTCCAGGCCCGTTGTAAGGTAGCAACTGCTCCGATTGACCCGCCTTCTCTGACAAACACCGGGCGACGGCCAAAACCTTGTTCGACTGCATTTTGTAATGCGTCGGCATAGGGTCCTTCGGAAATACCACGAAAGGGCTCCAGGGCTCCATCGTTGATCACGTCGATATCTGGATTGCGTTCTCGGAGATGCTTTTGTAAGAGACGGAAGATCTTTTGGGGATTCTGATTGGGCACCAAACGCATGCTGACTTTGAGCTCACCCCAAGCAGGAACAATCGTTTTCACTCCAGGGCCTGTGTGTCCACCAGTTAAGCCATGCACTTCAAAGGTGGGCCAGGCCCAGATGCGCTTGAGTAAATCTTTAGGGTCTGAGGTTCGCAATGATCGCAGTTGATAGGCTTCTTTAAACTTCCGAACTTGAAAGCCTGAGGCCACGAAATCCTTCATTTCTGCGCGAGTGGGTGGCACCACATCATCATAGAAACCTGGAATTTTCACTCGTCCGGTTTTGGCATCTACGCACGAGTAGGCAGCGTCACATAACTCTGCCAGGGGGTTTCTGGCTCCGCCTCCGACGAGGCCTGAATGCACGTCGGTTTCTCCCGTGCGAAGAACTATGCGAGCTGTTAACAGACCCCGCAGGCCACAGGACAGGGCAGGCCGGTTCTTGGCGACCCAAATCGTATCGGAGACCAAGACGGAATCAGAGGGAGGGACGGTTTTTCGATTGCGCAGGACTTCGGAAAAATTAGGGCTGCCGATTTCTTCTTCTAATTCCCAGAGCATTCGAATGTTGAGAGGGATGCCGGATTCTCTTGCAAAACGTGCGGCAAAAAGGGCCGTCAGTGCAGGGCCTTTGTCGTCGGTGGTGCCTCGGCCACAATAGCGGTCGCCGTCTTTCTGAAAGGCAAATGGCGATTGCCGCCATTCCGGTTCCAGCGCCGGCTGAACGTCCAAGTGATTATAGATGGTCACTGACGGGTATTGTCGGCCCGCCCACCATTCTCCAGCGACACTGGGATAGCCTTTTGTCTTGATGATCGCCGCTCGTGCACCGAATTGTTCCAGATAGTCCACAGCCAATTCAGCCATCTTCTGCATATCTGATGCATGCTCGGGATCTGAACTGACGGATGGTATTTCCACCATTTGCCCTAACATATTTTCAAAATTTTGACGCTGCTCTTGAATGTACGTGGTTAATTGAGAATGGTGAGACGCCATGTGCAAGCGATCCTTTTTATTTAGAAATCAGGCGAAGGTGTTTTTTGAGCATGCCAGAAGCAGATAAAATTCTGGATGAGCAATCAGTTGAAAATACCAACCTCTCCTCCATCATCCAACGGAAAAGGGAACGGGTGCAAATGTGATAATAAAAATGACGAGGGCTCCCCAAGCTACCCATCGTCGACCCTTTCCTAAACCAACATCCGGGTCGGTGACCGGTGGATGTGCCAGCCCGACAATACCGGCCATTCCCACCCACACAATCCACCCTGGCCAACCCGTAAGGCCAAGATAGATCAGAATCGGCACTGTAACATAGGCCAACTGCCGCTGCTGTCGTCCAAAAACGGCGAAAGCCACATGCCCTCCATCCAGTTGCCCTAACGGTAACAGATTGATGGCCGTGACGAAAAACCCAAACCAGGCGGCAAAGGCAATCGGATGCAGGACAAGGTCATGGGTAGTCGGAATGGGGCCAAACATGAGCCAGGCAAATCCTTTCAAGAGGAGGGGTTCCCCTAGTTGGAGGCCGAAGACATGTTCTTTGGGAACGACATAGGAAAATGAGAGTCCAATGATGACGGCAACCACAGCGGCAAGAAATCCTGCTATTGGTCCGGCTACTCCAATATCGAACAGGGCTTGTCGTTTCATAATGGGGGAGCGCATGCGAATGACGGCCCCGAAGGTCCCGATGAATTGTGGCGGTCCCGGGATGAACAGGGGAAAAGACGCTGGCACACGATGGATGCGCGCGAGCACGTAGTGTCCCAGTTCATGTATGACCAAAATGCCTAGGAGGGTTGCGGCAAATGGTAAGCCATTGAATAAAGAATCGGGATATTTTGTGAGAAAATCCCAGGCACCGGTCACTGGTTTCGTGTTGACCTGGTAGGCTCCGGCCCACAAAGTTGTAAACATCGTGAGGGCGAAAAGAAGGATGGGCAGGCCCCAAGCCGAAAACGCACTCGGTGGTGGGGGCCGCTCGTAATAAAACGGGTGACGGGGTATGTCCATTTCTTCCTGCTCAGGTTTGGATGTCCACGTGATGCGATGGGGGTTGTGGAGCATCCGATTCCGGATCACTTCTTCCTTAGAAATGGGTGCGATGAGGGACCCGGAAGGAATCGTCTGGGAAGTGTCATTAGATGCCGAATTTGGCTGCGGCAATTTGGAGGAAGTGTCAGGAGGTGGGGATTGAGTTTGGGGAAAGGAGTCCTGGGGTTGCTGATTATCCATGTCGTCCGAAGAAGGTGTCATGGGGTAATTACAACCATTCTACCCATTCCTGGTTAGGCGAACGGATTGTGAGTCTGTTCTTCTGCTACGGTGGTCGACGGCCCGTGACCGGGGAATAAAACCGTCTCCTTGGAGAGGTGCAATAATGTTTGCCGGACCGATTGCAGGTGTTGCGGATAGAGGGAAAACGGATTTGATCGGCCAACGGATCCCGCAAAGAGGGTGTCACCCACGAAACAGAGGCTTTGTCCCTTACGTGTAGTGAGATAACAAAACCCACCTGGCGTGTGGCCAGGAGTGGCCAGGCATTCAACCGTCAATTCCCCAAGAGCAATCATTTGATGGTTAGCTGGAATCTTCAACGAAGCCAGATCGGGTTTCCAAGGGAGCAAATCAAAATCGCCGTTGCCGAGGTAGACGGACACTGGCCATTCGGCCAAAATTTTGTCTAACCCTCCGGCATGGTCTGCATGTCCGTGTGTTAGCCCTACTCCGATGAGCGTCAACTCGCGTTCTTTGATGGTCGCCAACATCTGTTGAGCATTATACCCGGTATCAATCATCAGGGTTTGTTTGGTGTCTGGATCGGTGAGAAGATAGCCTTTGACTTCATATCCGCCAATGTTGCCTCTGATGGTTTCAACCAGATCGTCGGCGGTGGTCCATTCTGGTTGAGGTTGCGGAGTCCAGCCGTCTAGAGTAATGGCCACCAAAGAATGAAGTCGTAAATGTAAAGCCTGACAAATGTGGTGAATTTCGGTCTTGGTCGGGAGGCGTTGGCTTTTTTCCAGACTTTCCAAGTCGGAGGCCTCGAGATGCGTCAGGTCCGCCAAAGCCTTAAGACTCTGCGCTTGTCCAAACCGCGCCTTCTTCAGAATATCGCAAAACTCATCTTCTAAATTCATAGGACTCTCATGAATTCTTTAAGATCGGTCGAACGCCTTATACGATGGCTGTATAAGCACATATCCGGGCGAGAGATACCATCTAACCAAAAAAGTGGGGTCCGGGGAAAGGGGGCGTAGCTTTGGGGAGAAAATATGAGAGAATCTCTTCTGGAGACAGGATTCGAGGATTATGTACAATGAGCCAAATTTATAAGGATAGGTCCTAAACGAACGGTGCGGTTTGCAAGGCCAAGGGGTGTTTGGAGACGCTTACTTTCCCAATTATGATGGGTCTTGAAGTGGTGTGTGTCAGATGACGAGTTCATCCAATTTGTGTGATGTGTTGGTGTTGGGGGGTGGACCTGCGGGTTCTTCCATTGCGGCTGTCCTGGCTGGAAAGGGCTGGCAGGTGGAGGTGTGGGAAAAAGATCCTCATCCTCGGTTCCATATTGGAGAGTCGTTGCTTCCCCACACCCTGCCATTTTTAAAACAACTTGGGGTCTTGGAAGAAGTCGAATGCATCGGGTTACAAAAATTCGGGGCGGAATTAGTGTCGCCTGATCATGATGAGCCGGTCACCCTGTACTTTTCTGGAGCCATGGATAAATCTCAACCCTATGCCTTTCAAGTACGACGATCAGAATTTGACAACATTCTCCTTCAAAATTGTCAGAGAAAGGGGGCTCAGATTCATGAAGGGTTTGAGGTCACAGCAGTGAATTTTTCTGACCCAAGTTTGGCAATCGTCCATGGAAAGAATGCCCAAGGAATACCTATCAGTCAACAAGCTCGGTTTGTTGTGGATGCCACCGGGAGACAGACATTTCTCGCAAACCAGTTTCACGCCAAACAGCGCAATCCCCATCACAACAGCGCTTCAGTTTTCGGTCACTTCGAGGGTGTGGTTCGACATTCAGAAATGGACGAAGGCAATATAACCATCTGCTGGTTTGACCATGGCTGGTTTTGGATAATTCCCTTGCCTGATGGCGTGACCAGTGTGGGAATGGTGTGTTGGCCCTCTTATCTGAAATCCCGAAAAGACAACCTCGAAGAATTTTTTTGGCAAACGGTCAAAAGCTCGCTGCCTATGGTTGATCGTATGAAGAAGGCCAAGGCAATTATGCCTATTGTGGCTACTGGGAATTACTCCTACCAATCTTCGGTCATGACAGGTTCGCAGTTTTTGTTGGTGGGCGATGCTTTTGCCTTTGTCGATCCGATCTTGTCCAGTGGAGTCCACTTGGCTTTACATAGCGGCATTCGGGGCGCTGACGTGGTGGATGCCTATTTACAGGGGCATGCGCAGGCTGAGCAGAAGGCCAAGGACTTTGAAGCCACTGTGAAACATGGCCTCAAAATCTATTCCTGGTTTATCTATCGGATTACACAGCCGGCCTTTCGGAAGCTGGCAATGGCTCCTAGAAATTATTTTCGGATTCATGAGGCCATATCGTCGGTGCTGTCGGGAGATGTCTTTGGCACAACTCCCGTAAAACTTCGCCTATTCCTCTTTAAAGGCCTCTATTACCTCATGGTCCTGCTTGACCTTAAAGCCAATCTCGGCCAATATCGAAGAAGAAAACATGCTGTGGAAGGAGAGCCTGTGGCGTCAGGATGGTCAGGGCATTAGGAACTCCAACTAGAAGCAATCGGTACCAGGTGCGGAAGAATGGATAATCAGTTCTCCCATAAAAAAAGTGGTATGGGTTCAGCACTCGGTGTTCCTTCCGAGTGGGATGGGTCTTCCGTACTTTCCTCATTGCCAAGCTTGGATAGTTTAACGGTCAAGTACGTCCAAGCCTCCGATCTTTCGCAAGAATTAGAGGCGGAAACGCCTCATACCTTAGCGGTTATTGGTTATGGTAGTGGCAAATCTCTATCAGTACTGCGAAAGAGTCTCAATCTTGAGGTGAATCTTCCACCCTTAACCCAACCACCGTTCGTGGAAGTTTGGGAAAGTTCGGCTCCGGTTTTGTGCGATCAGGTTCCGGGCATTCGCTTGGCCTTTACGGATGAATTCGTGTTTGGTTGTTTCGAGGCCATCGAGCACACTGGAAATGCATTCGAAGATCTGTCTCGTGTCGCCTACGAGCGAATTTTTGAGTATTGCACACGGTCAGGTTTTTCCCATCTTCTACGCATGTGGAATTATTTTCCTGACATTAATGCTGAGCAACATGGATTAGAGCGTTA
>JAQBGS010000169.1:0-5538 GCA_032128535.1 Nitrospirota bacterium | reverse complement strand
CCACCATGAGACAACAGACCAAAGGGAATTTCTTCTTCAACAGGCACATGGCGTCGATTAACACATCCATACCCTTTTCAGAACGAAGAAAAGAAACAGTCCCCACCACTGGTTGCCCGGACTGAATCCCTAGCCCCTGCTTGAAAGCCCCATTCGGAAAACCTGATTGAAACCGCTGCATATCCACTCCCGTGGGGATTGAAAATACCGCAGCAGGGTCTAAGCCATTGTGATCAATTAACTGTTGACGAACCGCCTCGCCAGTTGTGGTCACGGCATGAGGCAACCACCGATACAACAGCGCATGCCGGAAGGAGGCCGAGACAGGAGTGCTCTTATGACGAGTCCTGACAATCACTGGCTGGTAAGAAGAGAATCGTCCAGCCAATGCCGCCATCCAACTATCTTGGGAGCCATGTGTATGAATAATTTGAATTTGATGTTTCTCGATTAGTTTCAAAAAGGTCGGCAACAGACACCCCCATCCACTGAAGCCTACAGGGATCGATTCACAAGGAATTCCTTCGTGGAGAGCTAACCGAACTAATTGACTGTTTCCAGGAGCAGCAATCACAACTTGGTGCCCACGACGACTCATCTCTCTGGCCTCAGACAAAACCCGAAATTCCTGCCCTCCCATTCCGCAAGAAGACTCAGTATGTAAAATTCGAAATCCGGCCATACATCACACAAATAACCTGACAACATTGGACAAATTAAAATTCTTTCACAAGAAGAGAAATCGTTTACTTAGCCATGCTTTTGAAATTCCCATAATTTGGCATATTTCACAAAGGTATAATAGGCATAAAGGATGGAAAGGATGAGCCCAGGTTTTCGATCCAGCATTCCCCCACGGAACACAAACATTTTGAAAAACGTAAATAGGGGATGTGAAAAGAGCTGATGCGCTCGGAAACGTCGCCCTTCGGAGTGCATTACTTGAGCTCTTAAACTTGAATAACGATCCATTTTTCCGAGGTATTGATCGAGCGTTCGAAAGGGAATTTGTTCAACATGCGACTGCAGAATCCCCGTCTGACCCAACACGTCAAACCCTTCATGAACTAAATCCTCTCGATACCGCATATGGGCTTTATGAAACAATTGCGGCTGTCGATAGTCGGGATACCACCCACAATGCTTGATCCATCGACCCAGAAAATAATTCCGGCGTGGGACAAAATAGGCCCGTGCGGGTGGATCCTGTGTTAACAGAGTTTGGATTTCTTGTTGGATTTCTGGGGTGGCCCATTCATCGGTATCCAGGCTGAAGATCCAATCATGTGCTGCATGGGTTATTGCTTGATTGCGTAATGCACCAAATCCTTGGAAGGGATAATGAAAAACGTTGTCCGTATAGTCCAGACAAATTTCTGTGGTGCCATCAGTACTATGCGAATCAATCACGACAATTTCATCAACCCAATGCAAGCTGTCTAAACATCGACGCATATTCGGTGCATCGTTATAGGCGATGACGACTGCTGAAATTTTGCATGGTGTACTAAATTTTTCCACAATTAATGCTCCACTCGATCAGCTTCAAATTTTCCGTTTCTCAGCTCATTTCTAGAATTCCAGCTGAATTATTTCACAGAAGAAGCCATGATTTCTTGAATAGATTCTAAAAGTGAATTCACGGAAATAGATTGCAAGCATTCCAAATACTGGGGATTTCGACATGCTCGTTCCCCGCAGGGACTGCATGCGAGTTCCGTTCGACGGATGGCATGCTGAGATACAGGGTAGGGCCCTGTAGCTTTCGGTTGTGTCGGCCCATAAATCGCCAACACTGGTGTCCCGACTCCGGCAGCGAGGTGAATAAGGGATGAATCATTGCCAACCACAAGCTTCATTTTTCGCAACACCTCAGGCAATTGCCGAAGCGAGAGTTTCCCTACCAAATTGACAAGTCCCTGAGACTCTAAACGGCGAAATTCGGCTGCTGGTTGGCAATCTGCCGGTCCCCCTAAGATCACTACACGAAAAGTCGGTAGTCGCATAAGTTCTTCAGCTAACTGAATGAAACGACTCAGTGGCCAGGATTTTAACGCAGAACGACTCCAAGGGGCCAAAGCAATCAGGCTCTCATGACCCTCGAATTGCGCATGCTGAAACACATCACCAATAGAGGTATGGTCTTCAGCCAGTCCAGGAAAATGAAAGGTGGGATGAGAGATATCGGCTCCTAAAAATTGGGCTATCGCTAAATTCCGATCAACGGCATGCACCTCTAAAAGCCGCCAGGAAGATTCTTGATCTCCAGGCAAGGAGACCCGATCTGTATACATCCATGGCGCCCCCTCTCTGGCTTGAGCAAACCCTACACGGATCTTAGCCCCGGAGAGTATCCCAAGAAGGCCTGTACGAAATAGCCCCTGAAAATCTACCATGAGATCCCAATGTCGTCGTCTCAAACCTTGAACCAGCTTCGGCCAATTGAGCCAGGACACATCAACAGACAACACTTCATTCACATCGGGATTCCCTTCTAAGATCGAGGCCCATTGCGATTTCACAAGCCAACAGATATGAGCCGATGGAAATCGTTCCCGGAGTGCGGCAACCGCAGGAAGCGTATGAACGATATCACCTAACGAACTAAGTTTGATGACCAAGATTCGTTGAGGAGAGATGTCTATAAACTTGGTACGCTCATCATCCATGTAATGAAAGAAACTTCTACCCCGGAATGGCAGTGCCTATCCTCCTGTCACAGATTGATGCTGCCGCAACAGGTCTTCCTCTATCCAGTCGACAGCCTGGACAAACGACTTCGCCACATAGGCAATAGGGAACTGGCCAGCATCACGAGCCCTAACAGCCGCAACACTATAATCACTTGACAGGACCAATACGCCTTGGACTCCAGCCCTGTGCGCGGCTTCTAGATC
The DNA here is from genome assembly GCA_032128535.1 of Nitrospirota bacterium. Taxonomy (GTDB): domain Bacteria; phylum Nitrospirota; class Nitrospiria; order Nitrospirales; family UBA8639; genus Nitrospira_E. Next base: position 2,641 of record JAQBGS010000169.1, on the reverse strand, counting down.
ACTACACTTATCACCGACGACATAACACAAAGACAAATCAAGCGAAAAATGCTCGGCGGCTTCTTGGATCATGGAAATATTCGGTTTGCGGCAGGCACAACCCTCATCCGGATGATGAGGGCAATAATAGACGGCATCAAGCTTCCCGTCTTGGGCGCGGAGAAGATCCTCAAGTTTTTGATGAATGCGCTGTAAATCCTGCACCGTCATGAATCCACGCCCGATTGCTGATTGATTGGTCCAAAGGATGACCCGAACCCCTAATTGATTTAAGCGAGCAAGCGCTTTCGGAACTGCAGGAAACACCACCAGTTGTTCAGGGGAAGTCACATACCCATGATCTTCATTTAACGTTCCATCTCGATCCACAAACACCGCAATATTCGTTGGAAGGGAATGCCCCATTATCCAACAGATTTCCTAGCGTGATGACAACCAAGGAAGCGGTCCATCCTGGCCATGACGGTCCTGACGACCTGATCGGTCGAAATATTGGTCATACAGCGATGATCAATGGGGCACGACCGCAGCAAACAGGGAGAACATCGCACCTGCTCTCGAATCACACAAGATTCCTCTCCTACCGGCCCTGTTGATTCAGAGTCGGTTGAACCAAAAATAGCCACGACTGGGACTCCCAGCGCTTGAGCCAAATGCATCGGACCCGTATCATTCGTAACCAACACTGCGCAATTCGTCAACACATTCATCAGCTCTTGAATGGTGGTCTGGCCCGACAGGACAATGGGCTTCGTATGCATCTGGTTAGCGATCTCCATTCCAAGGGCTTCCTCTCCCTTTCCTCCAATAAGGGCGCAGCGGACAGACGAAAACTCAGGATATTTTTCATGAATTTGCTCGACAAGCCGATCCCCTACCTCCGCAAACCGTTCAGATAGCCAACGCTTGGCAGAACCATAAACCGAACCGGGATTAATCCCTACCAATAACGTATTCGATGAAGAAACCACTTCAGCAAATCGTTTCTGAAAAAGGAACTGATCGTTCGTCGTGACAACTAACTTCGGATTTCGTTCTTGTGAAGGAACTTGGGTTATGGCCTGTACCAGTTGTTGGTAATAGCGTATCTGGTGCAAAGCTTGTCTCGGAGGAAGTGGAACCGAATGAGATAACAGCCAACCTCTCCCGTCAGTGGCATATCCAATTCGAGTTGGAATGCTGGAAAGGAATGCCAAAAGAGCCGCTTCAAATGCATTTTGAAAGAGCACGGCCATATCAAAAGCTCTTTTTCGTACGACCCAACTCAGCCTCAACAGTCCGAAAGGGCCCCGATGCTCCGCTCGATGCTCATATACCATCACATCCTTGATGCCGCATTGCTCACGTAATAAATCTGCAATGGTCGGTCTGGCTAAAACCGTGATATCAGCCTGAGCAAAACGTTCACGCATGTCCATCAGCGCGGGAAGACACATGACCGCATCACCAATCCAATTCGGCACGCGGACAAGAATATTGTTTGGGGAATTACCGCTCATCCTCAACCCTTGAACCCTTGAGGCATCATAAATCCCCTGTCCCCTTATTCACACAACACCGGCACGATCCAGCAGCCCAAGAATATGCTCCTCGCCAGCCAGAAACTCTAAATCAGTGGTGATAAACCAGACCGGATCATCCTTCGAAAACCATTCGCGCAGTTTCACCGCATCTTTTTCTGTGGTGACGACAATGTCTTGATCAGATTGGCCAATTTTTTCCAGAATCAGGTTGGCCTCATCCTGGCCATAGGCACAATGATCAGGAAACCGGATTTCTTCACCGACTTCCAATCCACAGCCTGTCAAAATATCACAGAATGACCGCGGATTCCCTATCCCGCTCACGACCAAAAGCGACCTCTGCGATAAAAATGCTAATGGTTGAACTTCTCCTGTCACCAGATGCCGAACCTGCTTAGGAACCATTTTCAACACAATGGGATTAATCGACTGTCCAATAACCTTTTCAATACATGTCTGAACAGGTTGAATAGATGAGAGAGTCTCTGATCGTGTGAAGATAAAAGCCGCAGCCCCTTTCGCCGAATCCAAGGGTTCCCGCAAACGCCCGGCTGGCAAGACACCACATAGACCCTTAACATCCGTCGCATCAAACAACAGCAAATCTAGATCTCGATACAAGGACAGGTGCTGGTAGCCATCATCTAAAATGAAACAATCACAGGGTGTCTGTTCCAACACCCACTGGCCCAGACGAAATCGATCAGGCCCCACCGCCACAAGGGCCCATGGACAATGTTGCGCGATCATCGTGGGCTCATCACCGGATACTCGCCATTCTTTGACGTGACCCTTCCCATCCGACACCATGAGATTTTTGGATGGATCCTGTCGTCCATATCCGCGACTTAAAATCGCCACCCGCTGGCCTTTGGCATGGAGTTGATGGGCTAACCATATGACAAATGGCGTTTTCCCAGTTCCACCAACCGTTACGTTTCCGACACTGACCACTGGCCTGGATAAATGCTGCGGCCGCAGCCACTCTCGTTGATACGCCTTTCGGCGAATACGGACGATCATACCATAGACCATGGAGATTCCTTGCAACACCCAGGGGCAGTATTGTTGGAACCAATCCCACATTCGCAGCTGAAAGGAAATCCGAAAAGGGGGGA
>JAQBGS010000168.1:0-2637 GCA_032128535.1 Nitrospirota bacterium | reverse complement strand
TCGCCGATCGAAATGCACGATCTTTCGTTGTCTGATTCTCAAACGCTGTTAGGGTGGCTGGAAGACTTTCCAGCTGATATTCATGGCCCGGTCTGGCTTGAAGCCTATGAAGATGGTTTTAGGGTCGATATCATCCATAAGCTCTCAGCGCATCGAGAAAAAACCCCTCCTTTAAATTCCCGACCACAGGCGCAGATGGTGTTTTGCATCGATGTGCGATCGGAATCGTTCCGCCGTCATATTGAGGCCCAAGGGCCTTATGAAACGTTCGGGTTTGCGGGGTTCTTTGGAATTCCTATCAATCATCAGGCTTTTGATAGCGAGGAACGGTCTGATTTATGCCCGGTGCTGCTTTTTCCCAAGCATGCGGTTTCCGAAAATCCACGGTCTGACGAAGAATCCGCTTTGCAGAAATATTCGACCGGAACACGCTGGAATCAACTCGGGCATCATCTGTTTCATGATTTGAAGCGAAATCCTATTGGATCGTTGATGGTGATTGACCTGCTAGGGTTATTCTTTAGCCTGGGACTTATTGGGAAAACATTAATTCTTAAGCCCTACCATTCGATCACATCCTGGATAGCCAGGTGGTTGACATTTTCGGTGCCGACTCAGATTTTAGTCTCTGCCCCATCGAAGCATTCGACTGTAGAGGCTGAAGGAAAGAATCTAGCTGAGGAGAACCCATCGGAGATCGCCAAGGGATTCTCTCTTTCAGAGCAAGCCACGTTTATTGAAAATGGGCTACGAGCGATGGGACTTACCAGGAATTTTGGTCGTCTCATCGTCCTCTGTGGCCATGGGAGTCAGACGGACAATAATCCCTACTTTGGTGCATTAGATTGTGGGGCTTGTGGTGGCAATCCTGGAGATGCCAATGCCCGTGTATTCGCTGCCATGGCCAACCATACAGACGTTCGTCGTTCTTTGAAAGAAAAGGGATTGAACATTCCGGATGATACATGGTTTTTGCCCGCTAAACATAACACCACGACTGATCGCGTGAAGTTCTATGATGTGGCAGAACTTCCTCACAGCCATCGTGCGGATGTCCAGGCCTTGGCCGAGGATCTGGAAAAGGCTGGAGCCCGGCAAGCTCTGGAACGATGTCATCGCATTCCCCATGCGCCGACCAACATTTCTCCTGAGCAAGCGTTTGCTCACGTACAAGAACGGAGTATGGATTGGGCTAGCTCTCGTCCGGAATGGGGGTTGGCCGGAAACGCCGCATTCTTGATTGGGCGACGGGGGTTAACCAAAGGTCTCGATTTAGGCGGCCGCGTGTTCTTACATTCGTATGATCCGCTGGCTGACGCTGAAGGGGTTTTTCTGGAAAAAATTATGACCGCACCATTGATTGTGGGAGAGTGGATCAACACGGGATATTACTTTTCCGGAGTGGACCCCTGGCATTATGGCAGTGGGAGCAAGGTGATTCACAATGTGGTTGGAGGGGTCGGAGTGATGCTGGGAAGCCAAAGTGATTTGCAAATGGGATTCCCGTTGCAAACCGTTAACAACGGGGATGCTCATTTTCACGAGCCCTTGAGACTGTTGGCGATCATCGAAGCGGTCCCACAGGTTATCTCGAGCATTATTCAGAAGCATGCGATCCTTCAACAACTTTTTCATAACGGATGGCTGAACCTTGTCGCTCTTGATCCACAAAACTTTGGGTTTCATCGGTATAACCTTGATGGTTCCTGGGAGGCCATCTCTGATCTATATGCCGAGGATACTCTTTTGTGTACGCGCTGATTCTCAATGAGACCCATCTCTTCACAATTTTTACTGTTGAAAACGGCCGCATTGTTCGGCATGTGGGTTATGTTGTCGGGGCAGTTTGATCCAGTTCATCTCGGATTGGGGATGGTCCTTTCCTTCTTTGTGGCATGGATCAATTCCGGCCATTCCCCATTTGTTCCTCGATTTCAATTATGGGGAAGAATGCTGCTCTATCTTCCCTGGTTGTTTGTGAAGATTGTGCAAAGTAGCTTGCATGTGACCAGGCTTATTCTTGACCCCCGTCTTCCGATTCATCCACGGTTGATCCGTTACGAATCGAAATTGAAAGAACGAGCAGCGGTGGTGCTATTGGGAAATTCAATTACCTTAACTCCTGGAACGATTACTGCTGAAGTCAATGGCCAAGTGCTGCTTGTCCATGCCATGGATGAGGCATCAGGGGAAGAGGTGACGAGCGGACGGCTCGAATCGAAGATTGCGAAAATCTTTGGGGAAAGAGAATGATCTGATGGCAACATTTTTCCTGGTTGTCCTATGGGTATTGGCAGGATTGATTGGTGTCTATTTGTATCGGGTGCTTCAAGGGCCGACCATCTTTGATCGAGTGCTAGGCCTGAATGGCATCTCGACAAAAGCGATTATCCTCCTGGTCGTGATAGGCGTCTTGTTTGACCGCGTCGAGATGTTCGTGGATATCTCAACGGGCTATGCCTTGTTGAATCTTGTTGGGGCGTTAGCTGTGGCCAAGTATCTTGAAGAAAAAGGGCTTCCCTAATTATGGAAATTCTCTCGATCGTATTTATCCTTGGGGGGTTGTTTTTCCTCATTGTGGCGGCCATTGGTATTATCCGTCTTCCCGACGTCTTCACGCGGTCTCATGCCGTATCA
>JAQBGS010000167.1:0-3253 GCA_032128535.1 Nitrospirota bacterium | reverse complement strand
CGCCAAACACCTCGATCATTATCTCACGTCTCTCGTCAAACAGAAAAATGAAAAGGGATAGGACCCGTGGGGGAAATAATAGAATTAGGGCGCGAGCCTTTTGACTTTTTTGATACAGACGACGTACAAGGATAGGAAATAATCCGCGTTATCTAAAAGGAGTGTGTATGAAATGTCCGTGTGATAGTGGAAAGACGTTTAAGAAATGTTGCGAGCCGTTTATCACTGGGGCAAAGGAAGCTGAAACGGCGGAGCAACTCATGCGAGCTCGATATACAGCCTATACTCAAGTGGAAATGGACTATATCGAGAAGACGCACGACCCCAAGACGCGCGACCAAACCGACATGGAGTCCAACCGTAAATGGGCTGAGTCGACCAAGTGGACGGGGTTAGAGATTCTTGAGACCAAACAAGGTGGCATGGATGATGAGGTCGGTACAGTTGCCTTCAAAGCCAAATTTGAGACCGACGAGGGCGTTCAAGATCACCAGGAGTTGAGTCTCTTCCGCAAGCAAGATGGGAAATGGTACTTCGTGGATGCGAGTGATCCGGCAAAACAGCCTATCGTTCGCAGTGAACCCAAAGTTGGCCGCAATGATCCAGGCCCTTGTGGCAGCGGCAAGAAATATAAAAAATGCTGTGGAAACAAATGAAGACTACGGTCACTCCCAAGTGAATCGGAAGTCTCCCAAGCCCAAGAAGACTCTCTTCCTATTCAGTCATTCCTTCTAGCTTTTGCCAGAAATCTCCCGCATTTTCTCCAGATGGATACCCGTCACAAACTGCGGGTATGACTACAGGGGGGCACCCACTCTTCATGCTACGATTTTTGTGTTGATAAACATCGCAAAGAAAGCAAAGTACTTTCCTTGAAGGTTATGCCAGCTTAGCTTCGCCCTGCCACAGCATCTCATAGCCCAGCTCCATGGTATCGGAGCACATGGTCGCGACAGCCGCGAAGGTTTTATTGAAAACTTCGTCGGCATGCGATTTCTCATGTTCTTCGAAGGACTTCCAATACGTCACAATCACATAATGTTCATCAGCGGTCTTCGCCGGATTCATGGAGCCTTCCTCCGAGACAAACCCGGAAAATTTAAAGACTTGTCCGGCAATGAAACCGCCCTGATCACCACCATACGTTTGCTTGACCACCATGCACATTTCGCCCACGGCTAGTTCAAGCTGATCGAAATTGACGCCCGGTTTAAGCTTCACCGTATTGAACAACATTTTTGCACCGAAAGGGATCGTAATTGGTCCAAACATCGCAACCTCCTGGTAAAGCCAATCTAAGGAACATCAAGACTCGTCCTTTAAATTTGCGTCAGCCCTTTATCCTTTATAATATGGATTCAGTAGGAAAAGAGTCCAACCCCACGCTCGCAGCCTGTCTCCTTCATACTGCCCCCCTCTTTTCCCTTGCCCCACAAAGGATTCCTCTAGTCCCGGCACATATTTTCCGATAACTCCGCTGATGGAAAAACATTGTGCGAGGGCTGATATACTTCTAGCGATCGGGTGTTCGGTCTTGTTCTGCGTTTTCGCTCACCACGTAAGGAGGAGCTATGTTTGTCAGTAATATTGAAGAGATTCCAGGAAAAACGATCACCACCTGTTACGGCATTGTTTCCGGCAGTACAGTCAGAGCCAAACATCTAGGGCGAGATATTTTCGCCAGCATTAAAAATATTTTTGGGGGAGAACTGACAGCCTATACCGAGTTGCTCGGCGAATCGCGAGATGAAGCTTTGGATCGGATGAAAGCCCAAGCCCAACAGTTGGGTGCCAATGCCATCGTCAACGTCCGATTTTCGACCTCATCTGTGGCCGCAGGAGCCGCAGAAATTTATGTGTACGGCACCGCCGTGACCGTAGAGTAGGAATCATGGATAGCCTGATCATTTTTCTGGTCTTATTATCGCTGGGATATGTCTTCGGGAAATTAGCGGAGGGCCGGCATTACCGGTCCATTCATGCCAGGGAGGAACTGTTAGTTCGTCTTCCAGCAACCTCCTGCAAAAAACCCATGGGACACAACATCCCCATTAGTCATGCTGAGCTGGTCCATGGCCATGTGGTGATTTCAGTGGATTACTTCAAACAAATTCTAGCTGGATTACGGAATATTTTTGGTGGCACCATCCAATCCTACGAAACCCTCCTGGATCGCGCCCGCCGGGAAGCCATTCTCCGTATGAAAGAACGTTGTCCCACGGCTGACCAAATCCTCAATCTCCGCATTGAAACCTCCTCTATTTCCAAAGGCGGAAGTGCTGACCGGATTGGGTCAGTTGAAGTGTTGGCCTATGGCACCGCCATCTATTTTCAGCAGACCTCATCTCCACTTTCACATCCGTGAAGTATCAACCCTCCCTCCACGAACACAACGATAACGTCTCCCATCAACACCCGGTGCGAGAATTTTTTATGCTCATGGCCGGCGTGTTGGTCTTCGTCCTCATCGGCTATTGGGCTCTCGGCTTAGTTGTGGATGTGGCCGTCGATTACCTCTCCCCTGAACAAGAAGCCCAACTCCAAAATACACTCGATATCGATTGGGATATGGGAGAAGAAACCAAGCCGGACGAACAAGCCAAGCTCCAAAGGTTGATTGACTCTCTCACGCCCTGTCTCGCTCTGCCCTACCCGATCACCGTGAGCCTCGTGCAATCCGACATGGTCAATGCCATCGCCCTCCCAGGCGGGAAAATGGTGGTCTTTTCAGGTCTATTAGGTGCCGTGTCTTCCACCAGCGGGCTCATGTTTGTCCTCGCCCATGAGTTGGGGCATTTTAAAAATCGCGATCACCTTCGATTAATGGGAAGAGGCATTGTCCTGAGTATTTTGGCCATGTTGGCCCTTGGAGGAGATTCGGGGGTTTCCGATATCCTCGCCTCGACAATCAACTTACGCACGGCCAAATATTCCCAAACCCGAGACAGCCAAGCCGACCGCACGGCCTTGCAGGCACTTCAGTGTCATTTCGGACATGTCGGCGGCGCCACCGAACTCTTTGAAAGCCTCCAAGCTCAAGATGAACAATCTGCTTTCGAGATGCTCCATTATTTTTCGACTCATCCTGAAATCCAACAACGCATCGACAACCTCCACCAACTCGCCCAAGGGCTGGGATTTTCACAACAGAAAATCCAAGACTTAAACCTGTAAAAACATCGGCAGGATTGTTTGATTTCTCCTCCTTGTCATGGCCAAAGAGCAGAAATTCCCTGCCCACTCCCAGGAGTGG
>JAQBGS010000166.1:0-2611 GCA_032128535.1 Nitrospirota bacterium | reverse complement strand
TCGTACCGCTGCCATTGCTATCCCAGACGTGACCTTTCATGTCTGCGACCTGCAACAACCTCAGGAAGTTCGGACTCTCTTGGATCGAGTGCGGCCAGACATCATCATTCATACCGCCTGCTCAGACCAGAGCGGCAACCTTTCAGCGATCGCTTCGTCCGCCGGTCTTCTTGCTCTGCAATCTTCCGAGCGGCACATTCGCTTCATCCATCTCTCGACCGATCAAGTCTTTGATGGAACAGCCGCCCCCTATGCTGAAACCTGCACACCATGTCCAATCAATCCCTACGGCGAGGCCAAGGCCCAAGCTGAAAACCTCGTTCGTTCGCTCGACCCACGGGCCACGATCGTTCGCACGTCGTTACTCTACGATCTGCGTTCGCCCGATCGACAAACGACTCGCCTCATCAGCGCAACAGCCATCACAGACCCTTGTTATTTATTTATGGATGAATGGCGCAGCCCAATATGGGTGGAAAATCTGGCAGATGCCCTCTTAGAACTGACCAGCATGGACGTTTCGGGACTACTCCATATAGCCGGACCTCAAGCCCTGAACCGGTGGGAATTGGGAATGGTGTTACTTGAACATTTTGGTATCACTCCAACGCCCAATATACAAAAAAGAACGATTAAAGAATCGGGATTGATTCGTCCTTCAAATCTCACCCTCGATTCATCCTGTGCACAACAACTTCTGCAAACGCCTCTACTCTCCCTTCCCGCAGCCCGCGAGAAAGAAACCAGATAAATCGTTGGGTATCAGTCTTTTTATTTTTGGGGTATGTGGAGCCCTAGTGGGCGAGTGATCCGAACTAGCCTCCGACCGACAAGAGAAACTCGCAAAAAAGATCTGCCCCATTTTTTTTTGTGGTCATGGCTGGCCACTAAAAGCCCTCATACATTACTGAGATCTGTCCCATACAGACCCAAGACTTATTCCTCATTGCGGTCATTCCGGAATACCGTTGCCCAGAATCCATTTTCTTACCCCTGAAGCATTCCTGAATTGGAGATAACGCGCACAAAAATTTTTTTGAAATTCCAGAAAAGACATGCGCCAATTCACACAGACATGAGCGACGGGAGGCAAGGCCATTGAAAAATGTGAAAACACAAAAGCCGCATAAAATTCAAGATCTAAACTGCATTACCGAAAATATAGTAAGTCATGGCCGTTTGGGCTAAGAACATGATGTTGGGACTCTTGGCTATCAGGAGCACACTCCATGCATACTTTTTATGAACCTCGTCAATCTTTAAGGACCAATCTATGACTACTGAAAAATTTCGATTAGTGACCCGCAGTGATTTTGACGGACTGGTCTGTGCCGCTCTCCTAAAAAAAGTGGGGATTATTGATGACATCCAGTTTGTCCACCCGAAAGATATGCAAGATGGCAAGATTGCCATCTCGGCAAACGATATCACCACCAACCTTCCGTATGTGGAGGGAGTCCACCTCGCGTTTGATCATCATCTGAGTGAAACCATTCGGAATAAAGGCGAGAGAAGCAATCATATCATCGATGCGAAGGCACCTTCGGCTGCACGGGTAGTCTATCGGTATTACGGCGGGGAAAAGACATTTCCTGCCACCTGGGATGAGATGATGGACGCGGTCGATAAGGGCGATTCGGCCCAATACGGGATCGACGAAATTCTCAACCCGCGAGGCTGGTCATTGATGAACTTCCTGATGGATGCGCGCACTGGCCTGGGACGCTTTAAGGAATTTCGTATCTCCAATTACCAGTTAATGATGGACCTCATCGAAAAATGCACCAGCCTCAGCATCGAAGAAATCATCGCCCTACCCGACGTACAAGAGCGGGTGCAGCTCTTCCAGGAACATGCCGAATTGGCCAAACAACAGATACAGCGATGCTCAACGATCCATGGAGATTTAGTCGTGTTGGATCTGCGTAACGAGGAGCCCATTTATGCCGTCAACCGGTTTATGATTTATGCCCTGTATCCAGACTGCAAAATTTCCATCCATGTCATGTGGGGGTTGAAACAACAAAACACCGTGTTTGCCATTGGCAAATCGATTATGAACAGGAATGCAACCGTCAATATCGGCGAGCTCTGCCTCGCATATGGCGGGGGCGGGCATCAGAATGCGGGCACGTGTCAGGTCGCGAATGAGGTAGCCAATGTGAAACTCAATGAAATTATTGAGCACATTCAACTACAAGGAGCAACCCAAGCGGCAGCAGGAGCTGCGGCGTGTATGACGACATAGCTGGCAATAGAAGCAGTATGTGATGGCGTAACCATCACCGAAATTGCGCAGGTTTGTTTGCCCGCAATTCTAGAATTCGGCAAATTGGAAAAAGTGTAATTGGACGTTCCCTATTCCATTCTAGTCAGCAATACATTAAATCGTGTCTGACTCCTTATGAACTTCTGTCCATTCGGGCATCAATCTGACAAAATCACATTTCCTAAAACGGTCTGAATGGCAGAGAGCGGAATTTTTCCCTGACGTAGGATGCGGAGGTCTGGTTCGACTTGGAGCACGGTGGAGGGTTCACCCCCTGGTGTTGGGCCACCATCTAGAATGAGATCAATGTCGGATTCTAATTGTTGGATGACCTCTTCTACG
>JAQBGS010000165.1:0-6558 GCA_032128535.1 Nitrospirota bacterium | reverse complement strand
GCCTGATGAAAGATGATCGGTCATTGCTGAAAATTGTGTGTTTCGGAGATAGTTTAACCTTGGGGTATCAATCGCCAAGTCCTCGTTGTCCAGTTGTCGAGAACATTCCCTATGGTGCCTATTTGCAAGAATGGTTAGGTGCGAAAGGATGCGTGGTGGTGAAAGGGGTTTCTGGGGAGACGACGCAGGATATGTGTTTGCGTTTTCACGAGGATGTGCTTGCCCACGGGCCTCAGATCGTCATTCTCCTTGGGGGAACGAATGATTTAGGGTGCGGCATCAGTTCTGAGGTGATTCTGGACAACCTCAGATTTTTTTATGAACAGGCCCAAACTCAAAACATTCTCCCGGTCGCCGTGACGGTGCCGTCTTTGCGAGATGAATTCGAACGGGGCCATGATTTCTCTACCGGACAAGTAACGACAGCCATTGTAGAACGTGCCATTGCCTTACGGGTAATATTGAATCAAGCGATCAAAGAATTGGGCAGGGACTGCCATTTTCCGGTGGTGGATTGGTTTGTCGAGACTTGTGATCCCAAAACGCAAGCTTTGGCTTTTCAATATTCCAATGATGGGTTGCATCTGAATACGCTTGGCTATAGGAAACTTGCCGAATTGATTTGGACTCAGGTCTTGGAAGATCTGCTCAAAAGCCTAGAGTAATTCAAACTTTTATGACACAGATATGGTCGCTGGTATCTGGTGAGTTGGAGAATGTTTAAAAATGGCAGCCCGCAGGGCATTCAAAAGGTATCTGTTAGCCTGTCTAGGAGTTTGAGCCAGATGAGGCGGAAGAAGCCGATGAGCTTGATCCTGAAGAGGTGGAAGAATTCGATGGACTTGGTGAGCTTGGTGGGCTGGATGCACTTGGTGAAGAGGAAGAGCTACTGCTTTCACTTGAGGTCTTACTAGACGAACTGTCGCCGCTGGGTTTGCTCTCCGAGGCACCCTTCCCATCAGCTTGAGATGTCGAACTTTTCACTTCGGTCTTTTCTCCTTTATCCTCAGGTTTCGCGCCAGGCTCTTTGAGCTTTTCGGAATAGTCGGTCACATACCATCCGGTTCCTTTAAACATGATGGCTGGGGCAGAAATGATTTTATTGACGGGTTTCGCTTCGGCGCAGCCTAATTGGTCACAGGTTTGTATTGAGGGATCGGTCATTTTTTGTTGGAGCTCAAACCGCTTTTTACAACTGGTACATTCATATTCGTAAATGGGCACCGGCAACCTCCTCTAGGCGTACAATGAGCAAGTTTTCACAAGCGAATCCGTGAAGGGTAGATAAGGCCTCTTTCCTTAAGGTCAAGAGGATTAGCCATCAATTCTGGAAAGTGATTCTGAGTTTTCCTTCTAAGGGAGGGCGCTATTCGAGTCGGGCAATGGACTGGGCCAGATGTTGAAGGCCTTCCTCAATCACCGGTAATGGCCCGGTATAGGAAAAGCGGAGGTGAGAAGGTGCGCCAAATGGCTCTCCTGGCACGCAGGCCACTTGTGCTTCATTCAGGAAAAAGTTAGCCAGGTCAAAAGGGGTCGATAAAGCCTTTCCCTGGAACCGGCGGCCCAACAACTCAGTCACGTTCGGAAAGGCATAGAAGGCTCCAGCTGGCATGGGGCAGTGCATGCCAGATATCCGATTGAAGCCTTCCACAATCGTCTGGCGTCGAACGTCCAATTCTTTGACCATGTGCTCGATAAATTGTGACCCGCCTTGAAGGGCTCCCACTGCCGCTTTTTGTGCAATGGACGTGGGGTTTGAGGTGCTTTGGCTTTGGATATTCCCCATGGCCTTGAGAATGGGTTCCGGCCCTGCCGCATAGCCGATGCGCCAGCCGGTCATGGAATAGGTTTTCGAGACACCATTCACAATGACGGTTTGGTGAACCATATCCGGGTGGACCGTCGCAATAGAACAATGTTTGTGGTGGTCATATACCATCTTTTCATAAATTTCATCAGAAATGACCAGGAGGTTATGTTGAATTGCGATGGCGGCGATCCCTTCGAGCGTCTCTCGGTCATACATGCTACCCGTCGGATTACATGGGGAATTCAGGATGATGGCCTTGGTCCGTTCGGTGATGAGGCTTTTCAAGGTCGAGAGATCAATCGCAAAGTTCTTCGCTTCCGAGGTCGACAGAAAGACGGGCGTGGCATCGGCGACGAGAATCTGCTCAGGATACGAGACCCAGTAGGGTGCTGGGATGATCACCTCATCCCCAGCCTCAAAGAGTGCCAGAGCCAAATTAAAGAGTGTGTGCTTAGCCCCGCAGGACACTACAATTTGAGAGCGGGAGTAGGTAAGTCCCTGATCGCGTTGAAACTTATCGATGATGGCATCCTTGAGTTCATCGATGCCGGTGACGGCGGTATATTTGGTAAACCCGGCTTGGATCGCGGCTATGGCGGCCTGCTTGGCCTCATCTGGCGAATCAAAGGACGGCTCGCCGGCTGTAAAGTCAAAAACCTGTTGACCTTTGGCTAGCATCGCTTTGACGGTGGCGGACAGTTGTAGCGTCGGTGAGGGCGTGATGCGTGTGGTGCGGGAAGCCAGGTTCATGATCGAGCCAATCGCAATTGGGTTTTGAGACGTTCGGCGACTTCCGGATGTAAGAAGTCATGGAGCGGTCCGCCGACCGACGCCACTTCTTTCACCATGCTGGAGGTCAGGTACGAATATTCTTCGCTGGCCATCAAAAACATGGTCTCCAAGCTCTGGTCGAGTTTTCGGTTTAATAACGCCATCTGGAATTCATGTTCAAAATCTGAGACCGCTCGCAGTCCACGAATGATCGCTTGGGCACCTCGTCGACGCACGTACTCCACGAGTAAGCCTTCAAACGGTTCCACGACGACTCCAGGGAGATCTCGAGTCACAATTTTGGCTAGTTCGACGCGTTCCTTCAGATCAAATAATGGGGCTTTACGAGGGTTCGGCGCGACGGCCACCACAACTTGTTGAACCACATGCAGGCTTCGAGCAATGACGTCCGCATGGCCCCGCGTAATAGGGTCAAACGTGCCTGGATATATGCCAATTGTCATGACTCATTCCCACTCTGGTGCATAATTTAGGCTGGTGTCTGTGGTCGATAAAAGCTCAACCCGGTATCCCCATACTTCGCCGTCCGGGTTAGCCTCCACTGTCCAATCGCCGACGGCGGCGTTCGTTTTGAAAAATGTTCATAAATCACCTGCCCATTTTTGGCTACCAAGTCCGCCTCCTCGATCTGAGTAAGCAGTTGGTGACTCTGTTCGAATTGATAGGGAGGATCAATATACAGCACATCGAACGGACGCCATCCTACCAAATAGGGGTTTTGGATGGCGAGGGCTACATCTTGAATGAACACCTGACTTTGGGATTTCACCTGGAATTGAGCGAGTGTTTTCTCAAGGATCTGCCCGGCTTCCAGATTCTGCTCGACAAAGACGGATTTCTGAGCTCCTCGGCTTAACGCTTCAAGCCCAATTGCCCCACTGCCTGCAAACAAATCGGCGACGCATGCTCCCTGGATGACCGATCCAAGGATAGAAAATAAGGCTTCCCGAGCTCTGAGCGAAGTCGGACGAATGCCTTGTCCCTGTAGGGTGGGGATTTTTCGACCTTTCAACGATCCGGCAATAATACGAATAGACGAAAAATCCATACTGTTGAGACGATAGCATAGCCGGAGAAAACTCAACAATTAGGTTTTTTGCACTTCCGTATAGACGTTCACATGCGTTTTGACGGAATGAAAACAGGCTGCGTATAGTGTGCACAGGCACGTTCAGTGGCGGAAATGTAAGGCGAAAAACGGTGCAGGCAAAAAAAGGCATTCAATCTTGGCCGGAACAAGAGCGGCCTCGAGAACTGTTGTTTTCGAAGGGCCCTCAGGGACTTTCTGATGCCCAATTGTTAGCCATTCTTCTTCGAGTTGGGCGGGCAGATTGCTCAGCGGTCGAGGTGGCCATGGATGTCTTAACCCAATTAGAGGGTTTGCGAGGGTTGGCCAACCGGAGCTTGGAAGAGCTTTGCGCGATTCCGGGTATTGGGCCGGCTAAAGCCGCACAAATACTGGCAGGGATTGAGCTAGGAAAGCGGGCTCTCGCCACACCCTTGACGGAAGGCAAACGAATTCACGGGAGCCAACATATTTTTGAACATTATTACCCCTTGTTGCGAGATCTTCGGCATGAGGTGTTTAAGGCCGTGCTTTTAGATGCCAAGCATACGGTAATTCGAGATTTCACCGTGTCACAAGGCAGTTTGACCGTCAGCATTGTCCATCCCCGTGAAGTGTTTAACATTGCCGTGCGAGAATCAGCAGCAGCCATGATCTTCGTGCACAACCATCCAAGCGGAGATCCCGAGCCTAGCCAGGAAGATCATGCCCTGACCCAGCGGCTCATCGCGGCCGGAGAAATTTTGGGCATTCGCGTGCTGGATCATGTTGTCATTGGTGATGGGAAGTACGTCAGCTTTGCCGATGAGGGATACGTTGCCACCAAGTCGTAAAGAAAAGCGAGAGAATGCGCTGTTCGGTTAATTTGTTCATAGGTTGCCCAAAGTAGCTTTTGTAGAGAAATTCATGGTAAAAATACGTGTAAGACTTAGGCAATTTTCCTGATCTTTTTGTTCTGTATTCCCTTATTACCCCTGAATTTTTGAAAGTCATCATGGCAAGTATTTCCCACAAAGAAGTTGAGCATGTGGCCAAGTTAGCCAGACTCGATTTGACGGAACTTGAAAAAACCTTGTTTGGGGAACAATTGAGTCAGATTTTGACGTTTGTTGAACAATTACAAGAGGTGTCGACCGAAGGAATTCCTCCCACTGCGTCCGTGGCCGAACAGGAATCATTCTTACGGGAAGATCTGTCTCGAGAGGGGCTGACCCAGGAGCAAGCCTTGAGCAATGCCCCGGAAGCGAGTCAAGGGTTTTTTGTGGTGCCGAAAATCATCGGGAAATAATCAGTCTGGTACCTGTTCATTTTTCATAAGAATTTAGAATGTAGGACATTCGTTATGTATCGACAATTATTACGCTGCAAAATTCATCGGGCGACGGTAACCGATTCCAATTTGGTATACGAAGGCAGTATGACCATTGATGAAGAATTGATGGATCATGCCGGGATTTTACCCTATGAAATGGTAATGGTCTCCAACCTCAATAATGGAGAGCGTTTTTCGACCTATGCTCTTCCTGGAAAACGAGGTAAAGGGGAAATTATTCTCAATGGTCCGACAGCCCGAAAAGGCGTGACGGGCGATTTGGTGATTATTTTTTGTTATGAATTTTTTAATGACGATGAGGCCAAACGCCACGTTCCCAAAATTATTCAGGTCGATGCACGGAATGCGATTCGTCTGCCTGAACCCGCTTGACATGCCTGTGGGCTCGCATATTCTCTCTCACGTTTGAAGGTATCCCTTTTCCATGGCCTTGTTTAAGCTCACGTTAAAAGAGTTGCAGGATAAGTTTACCGGTGGGGAAATTACGGCGGGGGAAATTGCCAGGGCCTACCTGCTTCGAATCAGCCAAGTTGAACCGAAAATTAAGTCGTATATTAGTCTGACTCCGAGGGAAGATCTGCTTGAGAACGCACAAGCCATTGACGATGGACTGAAAGCCTGGCGCAAAACGGAGCCGCTAATGGCCATGCCACTGGGCATAAAAGATAATATCTGCACGAAAGGGATGCGAACGACGTGTGGTTCTCGGATGCTTGAACACTTTGTCCCTCCCTATGATGCAACCGTGATGACCAGGTTCAATGCCCAGAAACCGTTGATTCTGGGAAAAACGAACCTAGATGAATTTGCGATGGGCTCTTCCACCGAACATTCGGCCTTTGGACCTTCGAGAAATCCTTGGAATCAACAGCATATTCCTGGGGGATCCAGTGGTGGGTCTGCCGCCGCCGTAGCGGCCGATGAATGTGTGGCGGCCTTAGGTTCCGATACCGGCGGGTCCATTCGTCAGCCGGCAGCCTGTTGTGGAGTGGTCGGGTTAAAGCCGACGTATGGGCGAGTGTCCCGTTTTGGACTGATAGCTTTTGCGTCCTCCTTAGATCAAATTGGGCCTATTACTAAAACAGTGACGGATGCTGCCATCATGTTGAATGCGCTGGTTGGGCATGATCCGTTGGATTCGACCTCGGCGAAACGCGATGCGCCAGATTTCACGAAATCTGCCAAAAAGAAAGATCTCAAAAAACTGGTGATCGGTGTTCCTCAAGAATACTTTGCGGAAGGGCTGGATGCTGAAGTCGCGGGCAAAATTCAGGAGGCGATCCAGGTCTTAAAAGAGATTGGGGGAAAGATTCAAGAGGTCTCCTTGCCCTCCACTGAACGAGCAATTGCCACGTATTATCTTATTGCCACGGCCGAAGCCAGTTCGAATTTAGCGCGGTATGACGGGGTCAAATATGGATTTCGCGCCAAGGAGTGCAAAGAGCTGGCTGAGATGTACCACAGCACACGATCGCAAGGATTTGGTCCTGAAGTGAAACGCCGCATCATGCTGGGGACGTATGCGCTGAGTGCCGGATATTATGACGCCTATTATGC
>JAQBGS010000164.1:0-12977 GCA_032128535.1 Nitrospirota bacterium | reverse complement strand
AGGTGTGCGGGTCTTGGGTGTTGATCCCAGCTTTACTCAGGGGTCGCTTCAGACCACCTCGAATGCCTTGGATTTGGCTATCGATGGTGATGGGTTTTTTCAGGTAACTGATGCCTCGGGTAATCCATTTTTCTCGCGTGCGGGGCAATTTAATGTAGACAATTCTGGGAATATTGTGAATCCCTCTGGATTTCGTCTTCAAGGATTCCAGGTAGATACTAGTGGAAATGTGACGGGTGCCATTGGTGACATGGTATTAACGACACTCCAACAAATTGGGACAGCCACCACCGATGTGGACATGAGTGGAAATGTAAATGCAACGGAACCAATCATTGCACCCACAACAGCACAACTCTTGGCCGATCCGGCAAATTCTTCAAATTCTCAGTTCAGCACTGGGGTTCGAGTGTATGATTCACTGGGTGTAGGGCATGATGTGACCGTGTATTTTGCTAAAACAGCCAATAATACTTGGCAATATAATGTGATCGCGCCCAATACTGAAGTCACAGTTATTCCAGCGAATGAAAATACGACCACTGGCAATGCCCTGGTGGCCCAAGGAGCTCTGACCTTTAACTCGAGTGGTTTATTGTTGACGGAAAGTAATCCCGCTGGGCATGCAATTACATTTTCCAATGGATCTGCAGCATCGAATATCATCTTCGATTTTGGAACAAGTATTACAACCGACGGTGGAACGGGAACTGATGGGATGTTGCAGCAGGGAGCCGCCTCGGTCCTCTTAACCTTGGCACAAAATGGATTTTCCAATGGCACTCTAACGAACACGTCAATTGCTGAGGATGGATTGATTACGGGACGGTTTTCAAATGGAACCACCCAGAATCTTGGACAGGTGAGCCTGACACGCTTCATCAATCCTGATGGACTACAACCCCTCGGACGGAATTTGTTTATTGAATCTGGAGACTCGGGGACTCCGTTGGTGGGGACGCCAGGTTCCGGAACGTTTGGAAAAGTGACTGCGAGTACGTTAGAAGCCTCTAATGTCGATTTAGGGGATGAGCTGGTGAACATGATTATCATGCAGCGTGGATTCCAAGCCAATTCCCGAATTATCACCACGACCAACGATCTCCTCGGAGAACTCGTGAATCTGGCTCGGTAAGGTTTATCCGCGGTCAATAGTTGGGAAAGCCCTCAGTTAGCCTTGGCTAACTGGGGGTTTTTTTTGTTGAGATGAAAGATGCTTGAACAACAACCCAACGTTGTCACGTGATGAAAGCGTCAAAGGATCCAGCGCAATGACAGGAAAATGACGAAAATTCAAAACCGTGCTCATGTGGATCTTTATAAAAAAACTCTATCAAGACGAAGAAAAGCTTTGTTTCTCTTGAGGTTTTTCATGTGGCAATAAGTAGAGGCACAAATAGTGTGAGTGGCATAGAGGTTGCTCACTTTGGAAAAGGAAGTGTATGCCCAACAAAATTTTTAGCATGTGAGGTTATGGTATGGCTGACGAGACTGCCACAGAAGAAGCGCCGGCAAAAGCGGGTTCAGGGAAAAAAATGATGGTGTTAGGGCTTGTGGGAGTCCTACTTCTGGGAGGCGGTGGGGGGGCCGCATGGTTTTTTATGGGTGGGCAAAAAGAAGAAGGCGAAAAACATGCGAAAAACGATCAAGAAGATGATCATGGAGGGGACCAGGCCGGAGAGCCTGGACCGGTGATGGAGTTGGAACCCTTCCTTCTCAATTTAGCAGATCGTGATGAACTTCGATTCCTCAAAGTCAGTATCAAACTAGAGTTAGATCGACCGGAAGAGAAAACGGATTATCAGAATAAAGTCCCAGCCATTCGTGATGCCTTACTGGTGTTGTTAAGCAGCAAGGAATCGCAATTATTACGAACGGTCAACGGGAAACGGAGAATTCGCGAGGAGATCATGACGCGCGTCAATGGAGTCATGAGTAAAGGAAAGATCGCGAATGTGTTTTTTACAGATTTTATCATTCAGTAATTCAGTGAAAAGGAAAAAGGGATTAGTCAGAAGTAAAAAGTGAGGAGTGAAATAAATAGGCCTATGCAGATAGGGAGGAGGAGGAAATAAGGAAAACGTATAAAGTTAAGTTATTCTCAAATTCTTACTCCTTACTACTCACTTCTTACTAATTTAAATCTATGGAAAAAATATTAAGTCAAGATGAAGTGGATGCGCTCCTCCGGGGAGTGACGGATGGAGATGTTGAGACCGAAGCGCCTGAGGGTGAGGAACCTGTTGATGGGCCGGTTCCCTATGATCTAGGGAATCAAGAATGGGTGATCCGGGGCCGCATGCCGACCCTTGATGTGATCCATCAGCAATTTTCGCGGCTCTTTCGTCTCGCCCTCAGTGAAATTCTTCGAAAACCTGTTGAAGTGACCATCACCAACCAATCCGTCATGAAGTTTGGTGAATTCACCAAACGTCTTCCCGTTCCGGCCTATCTTCAAATTATTTCTATGGAGCCACTTCGAGGTACGGCGATGGTGGCCACCGATGCCGCCACCGTCTATCTCCTGGTCGATCATTTTTTTGGCGGAGCGGGACAAACCCATGTCAAACCCGAAGGGCAGGATTTTACCCTGATTGAACAGCGCGTGATGCGTAAGGTGATGGCCATGGGGTTGAAGGATTTACAAAAGGCTTGGGAACCGGTGCAAAAGGTGGCCATCAAAGCGGTACGGGCAGAGATGAACCCCCAACTGGCCTCTATTGTGTTGCCGGCGGATGTCGTGATTGTGGTGACGTTAGGCATTGAACTCGGCAATTCGGTGGGAGATCTGCATTTGTGTATGCCGTATGCCATGTTGGAACCGATTCGGGAACGGTTGCAAGTTAGTTTTCTAAGTGATTTTCACGAAGTGGACCATGGGTGGGTCAAACGTTTTTCCAACAGAATCAAGGATGCGCCCATTAAAATTTCTGTCACGTTGGGAGAATCGGAGTTATCCGTAGAAGAGTTTATGCGCTTTGCTCCAGGACATGTCATCACATTGAATCAATTTACGACGCAACCCTTAATCGCCACTGTGGAAGGGGTACCGAAATTTGCTGGTTTTCCAGGGACCACGAAAGGGAGGCAATCGTTTCAAATTCAAGACATTTTAGTCATTCCGGAATAGACGGCAGGGTGAATAGGAAGATAGGGCAATAAAAAACCTTGGGAACTATGGAGAAGACTTATGAGTGAAGATGACAGCGTAGACCTGGACACATTTGATGCCGAAAAAGAAATGCAGGAAGCCCTTGCTCAGGAAGCCGCCGGGAAAAGTGCGGGTTCAGTGCAAACCTCCGTGCAGCCTTCCGTAAAGACCGCGGCACCTCCCGCTATTTCGGACTCTGTTGGCTCCCAAGATTCCAATCTTGATCGAATCTTAGATATTCCTCTGATGTTATCTGCGCAGTTGGGAAGTACCCGAATGTTGATCAAGGACTTATTGCAGCTAGGTCCGGGATCTATCGTGGAATTAGATAAATTGGCGGGTGAACCCTTGGAGGTTCTGGTCAATGAACGTCTGGTGGCCCGTGGCGAAGTGGTTATGGTCAACGAAAAATTTGGGATTCGTCTCACTGATGTCATCAGTCCAACGGAACGGGTAAAAAAACTTCATTCATAAGGGAAACGTGAAAAAGAAAAAGTGAAAATGGCCCTGAGATGAATATCTGGAGAATTTCGAGTTCTTCTGTCTTCTGACTTTTCACTTCCTACATTTTACTAAGACATTATGGATTTAACCTATGAAGCGATAAAAATGGCCGGAGCACTGGCTCTGGTGGTGCTGGTCCTCCTGTGGGGATTGGCATGGGTCCGACGCACGTTTGGGGAAAGTCCTGGATTAGGTGGAGAACCGGTCATGCGCGTGCTGGGTGGTTTGCGGATAGGGACAGGAAAACAAATCATGTTAGTTGACGTGGCAGGGGAGGTCCTCGTTTTAGGAACCACGGCGAGAGACATGACGCTTTTAACAAAGATCACTGATGAAGAGCGAACCGGTCGAATGCGAGCCCAGGCCAATCCCGTTGTCAGTCGGATCGGTGCATGGGTTGGACAATGGGCTCGCCCGGCTTCAGAAAAGACGGAATCTTCCTCTCTCTCTCAGGCGTCACCGGCAAGGATATCCAAATGTTTATGAATCGTTTCGGGAAAAGCAAAAAGACCAAGATATTCAGATGGTCCTATGGATTAGGAGTTCTGTGCCTTACGACCCTGAATCCTGTTCTAGGCGGTCTCAATCCGGTGTTGGCACAAGCCACAAAAGACCCAATTATCAGTCTGCAAGTGTCTGGCTTAGACGCCACAGAGCCCTGGACGTTTGGTCTTCGCATTCTGTTCATGCTGACGATGCTCACGTTGGCACCGGCCTTATTAATGTTGGTGACATCCTTTACGCGGGTGGTGATCGTCTTGGGGCTTTTACGACAAGCCTTGGGGACGCTACATGCTCCACCCAATCAAGTCATGATCGGCTTAGCATTATTCTTGACGCTCTTCATTATGATGCCCGTATGGGAGAAAATCCAAACCGAAGCGCTGAATCCGTTTCTCGAAAAACAGGTGACGCAGGAAGTGGCGATGCAGCGAGCCATCGATCCAATACGAGAGTTTATGCTGAAGCAGGTGCGAGAAAAGGATCTGGGCTTGTTTATGAGCATGGGAAAAATTCCAGATCCACAGAGCGCGAAGGATGTGCCGCTACATGCTCTTGTTCCGGCGTTTGTGACGAGTGAATTGCGAACGGCCTTTCAAATTGGATTTTTGATTTATGTCCCGTTTTTGGTGATCGATATGATTGTGGCCAGCACGTTGATGTCGATGGGCATGATGATGTTGCCGCCAATCATGATTTCCCTACCGTTTAAGCTGGTCTTGTTTGTCCTGGCCGATGGGTGGTTGTTGGTCGTGGGCTCGCTCATGAACAGTTTTCAATAACGAGAATGAAAGTGAAATGGAAAAAGTGAGAAGGAAGAAAGGGATATTCTCTAACCTTCATTCTTTTCACTTTTCACTTTTCACTATTTGAGGGAACAAAAACTGTGACTCCCGAAAGCGTCATGCAAGTCGGTCAGGAGGCGATTAAAACCATTCTCTATGTGGCAGGGCCCATGCTGGGGTTGAGCTTGGTCGTGGGGCTGATGGTGAGTGCCTTCCAAGCCATGACTCAGATTAATGAAATGACGCTGACCTTTTTACCTAAAATCGTCACGATGTTCATCGTGCTGTTGTTCATGTTTCCGTGGATGCTTCAAATACTTGTAGGATTTATGACTGGCGTATGGGGTCAAATTCCTGAAATGGCACAGTGAAAACAGTAAATAGTAAGGAGTGAAAAGTGAGGAGTTTCAGAAATAACTGTCACAAAATTTTCGGGATCCTTATCCCCTTACCCCTTACGCTTTTTCTCAAAAAATGGATCTGATGTAACCGGTGTTGCAATGGGATTTCGCGATTCAACAGGTCTGGCAATTTGTCGTGGTCTTGGTACGGACCGCCGTGATATTGGCGGCTTTGCCCCTGCTTGGAGGTCAAACGGTCCCCAGACGTATCAAAATTGGCTTAGCGGCCGCCATTGCAGTGATCCTGACTCCCGTGGTGACCTTTACCTTGCCACCCAATTGGTTAGAACCCGGCCATTTGGTCATGGCCTTAGCCGCCGAAATTCTGGTGGGACTGGTTCTTGGGTTTGCCATGCGATTAGTCATGGCCGCCGTCGAATTGGCCGGGAATGTTATGGGATTTCAAGTGGGATTTGGCTTTGCCAATGTCCTCGATCCGATCTCACAAGTGCAAACACCCGTATTTGGTCAATTACTCACGGTGCTAGCCACGCTGCTGTATTTTCAGGTGGACGGGCATCTATTGGTATTACTGGCCTTGGGTAGTAGTTTTCAAGTGATTCCTCCGTTCGGGGCGCATTTGAGTGGCCCCCTTCTCCCCGATGTTACAGGACTAATTCAGGGGTCATATGACACGGGGATGAGGTTGGCATTTCCCGTGATGGCCGCCACCCTTCTCGTCCATCTGACGATGGGTGTGTTGGGACGGCTCGTGCCGCAAATGAATATTTTACTGACAAGTTTCCCCATTACCATTTCCGTGGGCCTCATTGTCTTAGGATTGGGGCTCCCGTTCTTGGCCGTCGTGTTTCAACAGTCAGTCTTGGGGATGGAAACCGTTCTGTGGGAACTCTTACAGGAATTAGGGCATGGCTGAAAATAAAGACGGCGGAGAAAAAACAGAGCAACCGACTGGGAAGAAACTCGCGGATGCGCGTCGTAAAGGCCAAGTGCCACTCACGCGGGAATTACCGCCGCTGTTCGTATTATTAGGGGGCGTTGGCGTGATGTCGCTATGGGCACCGCAGATGCTTCGACAATTCTATGAACAGTATCGTCATTGGTTAGAGCAGGCAGGAACGCTACAAATGGATCCGACCTCGCTTTATACCTTGCTTCTGAATATTACCAATGACGCCTTCGTGCCGTTGATTCCGTTTGGACTGATTGTGGCGGCATTAGCCTTGACTGCGATTGTCATGCAAACAGGGCCATTATGGATAGAAGAGGGGTTGCAGCCTAAGCCATCGAAAATGAATCCCATGAATGGTCTCAAGCGAATATTCTCGTGGAAAGGGGTAGTGGATCTCTTGAAATCCCTCCTCAAGGTCGCGATGGTGGCGGGGATTCTCTACGGCGTACTCTCTGATGGCATGGTACAGCTCGTTCAGCTACCCATGTTGGGGCTATTCGATTCAATGTCGAAGACCTGGGCATTGGTGGAAGACATCGTGTGGTTTGTAGGTGGCGCCCTGTTGATGTTGGCCATAGGGGACTTTGTCTATCAGCGGTGGCAGCATAACGAAGATCTCAAAATGACCAAACAGGAAGTGAAAGATGAATCCAAAGATGTCGAGGGGGATCCCCAAATACGGTCCCGTCGATTGAGTTTGCAACGGGAGCGATCACGGCAACGCATGTTACAAGCCGTTCCCAAAGCGGATGTGATTATTACCAACCCGACGCATTTGGCGGTCGCGCTCCGGTATGACACCGGGAATATGGATGCGCCAGTGGTGGTGGCCAAGGGGGCTGGATTCATGGCGGAAAAAATCAAACAAATCGCGCGTCATGCTGGGGTCCCGATTCTGGAAAATCGAAGCTTGGCTCGTGGACTCTTCAAAGGCACGAAAGTGGGACAGGAAATTCCCGCAGCCCTCTATCAAGCGGCAGCGGAAATCTTGGCCTATGTCTATCGTTTACGAAACAATCACGAGCAGGCTAGTTAGGGATTGAGATGGCATTTGATAGCGGAAAACTGAAGCTTGAACTGACCCCGGCCCATTATGGGGATGTGCTCTTGCCGATTGGTGTCGTGGGCCTGCTGTTGCTCATGCTCCTGCCGCTCCCGTCCTTTATGTTGGACCTGTTCTTGTCCTTTAGCATCACCTTAGCGATGTTGATATTGCTCGTCACCATGCATTCGGGACGTCCGGCCGAATTTTCAGTGTTTCCGACAGTGGTCTTACTCACCACCTTGTTCCGATTGGCTCTAAATATTGCCTCGACCCGCGCCATTTTGTTGCATGGGAATGAAGGTCCGGCGGCGGCGGGGGAAGTGATTCGGGTCTTTGGCGAATTTGTGGTCGGCGGAAACTTCGCGGTGGGGATTGTGGTGTTTTCTATTCTGGTCATCATTAATTTTGTCGTGATTACCAAGGGTGCCACCCGCATCGCCGAAGTCGCGGCCCGGTTTACCTTAGATGCCATGCCAGGGCGGCAGATGAGTATCGATGCTGATTTAAATGCCGGCATGATCGACGAAGGCGAAGCAAGAAAACGTCGAGAGATGATTTCGCAAGAAGCGGATTTTTATGGCTCGATGGATGGTGCCAGTAAATTTGTGCGAGGCGATGCCATTGCGGCCCTGCTCATCATTTTCATCAATGTGATCGGCGGCCTGGCGATTGGCGTTCTGGATCATGGCATGTCGATTGAGGCTGCCGCGAAACGGTTTACGCTGTTGACGGTGGGGGATGCCATTATCGCCCAAATCCCCGCGCTCATTATGTCGACAGCAGCCGGTATCATTATTACCCGAGTCTCTACTGCGACCAGTCTGGGTCGTGATTTAACCGAACAAATTTTTTTCAATCCGCAGCTCGTGGCTGCAGTGGCTGGCATATTGGTCTTTTTAGGACTCTTGCCCGGATTGCCCCATGTGGCCTTCTTGCTTCTGGGATCGATGGCGGCAGGGTTGGCCTATGTGCTGTTTCAACATAAACAGGAAGCGGCTGAGGCCGCGTTACGTCCTCAAAAAACCACAGGGGCCAAGGGAGAAAAAGGCGAAACGTCCGCGACCGAATCGGTGGATACGGTCACCCCGCCAGATCTGTTGGAACTTCATGTGGGATACGGGCTCGTGTCGTTTGTGGATCATTCACAGGGCGGAGAACTCCTTGAGCGGATACGGGCCATACGAAAACAGACGGCCTTGGATATGGGATTTGTCGTGCCTGCCGTCCATATTCGGGATAATCTGCAACTCAAACCCCACGAATACAGTATTTTGCTCAAAGGGATTCAGGTGGCCAAAGGCGAACTCGTGCCACGGCATTTATTAGCCATCAATCCCGGCCATGCCAGAAAGGGCTTGGAGGGCAAGCCCGGCCAAGATCCATGTTTTGGGTTGCCGGCGGTCTGGATTGCGCCTAGTGAAAAAGAACGCGCGCAAATGGAAGGGTACACGGTCGTGGACGGGCCGGCCATTATCGCCACGCATTTAACGGAATTGATTAAAACCAATGGGCATGAATTGCTTGGTCGACAAGAGGCCCAGAATTTGCTGGATAACCTGGCGAAGACCTATCCCAAGGTGGTGGATGAGCTCATTCCCACCCAACTTTCTTTAGGAGTCGTCGTGCGAATCTTACGGAATCTTCTACGCGAACGGGTGTCGATTCGGGATCTACGGACGATTCTTGAAAGTGTGGCCGATTACACCACGGTGAGTAAGGATCCTGACACCCTGACGGAATATGCCCGGCAAAATCTATCCAGAACCATTTCTACGCAATATGCCAATGCTGATGGGTTGGTGCACGTCGTAAGTTTAGACCCCATGTTAGATCGACGCCTGACGGAAGTCATCAAGCCCAGCGGGGGCAATCAAGAAGGTTTGTCTCCAGGGCTCTTTAATCAAGTGATTGGGGCCGTGCGGCAAGCGATTGAGCGGGTGGTCAGTCAAGGGTACCAACCGATTGTGCTCTGTTCGCAGTCAATCAGGTCGCAACTGTATCGGTTAGTGTCGCCAGGTGTTCATGCCCTGGCAGTTCTTTCGCCCAATGAGTTGGATCCAAAAACTAAAATTCAAGCTATTGAAGTTGTGAGGTTACCACATGAAGCTGAAACGATTTGAAGCTCTCTCGTTACAAGAAGCGCTCCAGGCGGTCAAAGCCGAACTGGGTCCGGAGGCCGTGATTGTCTCCTCCCGCCGTATACAAAAAGCGGGGGGACTGTTTGGGTTACTCAGTCAATCGGTCATTGAAGTCACCGCAGCGGTTGATCGTTCAACGCAAACCGAAGACGCCCAACCTGCGGTGACGATCGATCGATCTCTGCAAGCCTTGATTAAAAAACAATTGCCTGTTGCCCGCCGTTCTGCTGAACAACCGAAAGCCAAGAAAGAACCCACATTTTCGGAACAGTTACAGGTCGCCTCGGTGTTAGATCCCGTCACGCAACATTTGCATGACATGAAGGAAGAGATTCAGCGGTTGCGGGAATCCCAGAAAGATCCAGAGCAGGCATTAGGGCCCTTGCGGCAAGAATTGGAAGGGTTGCGGATTGTCGTGGGTGAGGTGCTGGAGAGCCAGCTTCATAAACGGGTTGAAGGGTTGCCGGGCGATTTACTGGGGGATTATCAAATGCTTGTGGGTCATGGCGTCAATCCGCAACTCGCGCATGCGGTCCTGCGCTCGGTTGTGGAGACGTTAGGGACGGTCGGGCTTGGAAACCGTGAGGCGGTGCATGAACTCATGCGGGAACGAATGGAGGAGGCTCTAGTTGTCTCCAATCCCTCGGTCTCCCGACAATATGGACAAAAAATCATGATGTTGGTGGGGCCAACGGGAGTTGGCAAGACCACGACGATTGCGAAATTGGCTGGATTAGCGCGTCAACAGGACGAACATCAGAAAACCGTGTTGATTACGTTAGATACCTATCGGGTTGCGGCCGTAGAACAACTTCGGGTCTACGCCAAAATTTTGAAAATTCCTCTGGAAGTGGCGGTTTCGCAACAAGACTTTTTGGCCTGCTTAGGGCGGCATCAGGCAGCCGACTTGATTCTCATCGATACAGCGGGCCGAAGTCCCAAGGATCGGGTCGGGCATGAGGAATTGGTGGCCATGACACGCGGGTCGTTTAAAATTGAAACGCATTTGGTGCTTGCCGCGCCAGTGTCTGAAGCGGTGCAAATGGACACCATTCGCCGCTATCAATCACTCCCCATTCATAAAATTATCATGACTAAACTTGATGAAACGTCGAGATTTGGGAGCATGTATACCCTGTTGTCGCAGGCAGGAATTCCCGTGTCGTATTTGTCGGCGGGGCAACGGGTGCCAGAAGATTTAGAAGTCGCCACGCGTCAACGGCTGGTGGACTTGGTGATGGGGGGACAACCGGCTTTGGTGGGTGCCGAACCATCATTGTTGGCAGAGGTGACTCGCTAATGGCTCTTTCTACGACGACAGCAGCGTTACGATCGGGCCTTCCTCGACCCAGGCGACGGGATCAAGCCAGTGGATTACGGGAAGCCATGAATCCGACTCCGTCCATAAGGCCAAAGGTCCAGGTGATTGCCGTGAGTTCTGGAAAAGGCGGAGTGGGGAAAACAAATGTGGTCGCCAATTTGGCGGTGGCGTCGGCGCGGCAGGGCCGGAAGGTCATGGTCATGGATGCAGATTTGGCCCTTGGAAATGTGGATATCCTTTTAGGGCTGACCCCTCAATATACGATTGAAGACGTGCTCTCAGGTCAACGTCGGTTGGAGGATGTGCTGGTTACGGGCCCCGAAGGCATTCAACTCCTGCCGGCGACATCGGGTGGCCAGGCTTTCACGCAACTCACGTATGAACAGCAACTGATGCTGCAAACGGCGTTTCTGGAATTGCCGAGGATACCAGATCTCTTGCTCATCGATTGTGCCGCAGGAATCTCCCCGAACGTTCTGTACTTTAGTTTAGTGGCGCATGAAACCATTGTGCTGGTTTCGCCAGATCCGACGTCGCTGACGGATGCCTATGCGCTCGTCAAAATTCTGTCAACACGCTATCACCTGCGGACCTTCCGGTTGCTGATCAACAAAGTGAAAAATATTCAAGAAGGCAAAGAAGTGTTTCGCAAATTCAGCTTGGTCACGGATCGATTTTTATCGGTGTCATTGGATTATGTGGGGTGTATTCCGTCAGATGACTACGTCACGATGGCGGTGGCCCAACAACGGGCGGTATGTGATCTATATCCTCGGGCGCCGGCGAGTCGAGCGTTGACTTCGTTGGTCTCTACCTTGCAGAGCTGGAGTGGAGATCAATCATGGCAAGGAGGATTTCAGTTATTTGGACCTTCGGCTTTAGCCGCGACTCGAACTATGACGGAAGGATAACGAATGAAACGTGGTGCTGTCACAACTGCTCCGGAGAATCCCAAGACCGTGCTTCCGACGAAACTCTCGTTGAATACACAAGAACGGGAAAATTTGATCAAGGAGTTTTTGCCGGTCATCAAATACATGGCTATGCGGTTGGCCATGCGAGTCTCAAGTGGACTCAACGTCGAAGATCTCATGAGTGCGGGTATGGTGGGGTTATTGGATGCCTTAACAAAATTCGATCCGTCTCGAGAAATTAAATTTCGCACCTATGCGGAGTTTCGCATTCGGGGGGCCATGCTCGATGAAATTCGAGCTATGGATTGGGTGCCACGATCCCTGCGGGAACGGATCGGTAAAATCCATCATGCCGCCAACGAATGGACGAAACGAAAAGGCCGTCCACCGACCGAAGCTGAATTGGCCGAAGCGTTAGGGATGGACGCGCAAGAAGTCGATGAAACCCTCTTGCAAGCCAAAGGCGCGGTCGTGTTGAGTTTGGATGACCTCGGCAGTAACGAAGAAGATGCCCATCCGATCCTAGATGCCCTAGCCGACCGCGATCAACCGAATCCGTTAGAATCATTGGTCTCAGAAGATGCCCGTCGGGCTTTAGTCGATGCCATTGAACGACTGCCCGAACGCCAACGTCTGGTCCTGACCCTGTATTATTTCGAAGAACTCACGATGAAAGAAATTGGCGTCATTCTTCAAGTCACTGAATCACGCATCTGCCAACTCCATGCGCAATCCATGGTCAAGCTCAAGGCGCTGCTCCATACCCGGCTGTCTAGATGAGGGAAGAGCGTGAGGGTAAGGGGTAAGGAGAAAACCGTCTGCTTCGGTATCCCCACGCTTTACTTCTCAGGTTCCATCCCCTACTTATTTTCGTCCCACGCCTCACTTTTTACTATCTTATTGTTTGATTTTTGAGTGAAGTACGCCGAAAGAAGTGGGAGTGAGCTTCTGTTTGTTAACGGTCCTGTTATGAGCACCTTGGAATCTAATATACCCAGTGCAGTGGTGGCTACCGAACTGCCCACGAGTGGCAGGGTCTATACCATACTTTTGGTTGATGATGAAAAACTGGTGCGGATGGTCGCCAAACGACGGCTGAGCAAACTCAATCTGCGACTACTTGAGGCAGAGAATGGTCGGGAAGCTCTTGAGATTCTGGAACGGGAAACTGTGGATTTGGTGATGTCCGATTGGATGATGCCGGAATTAGATGGTCCGGGTCTGTGTGAGGCGATCAAACAAGATAAAAGATGGCGATCAGTCCATTTTATCCTCATGACCGCCCTAGACCAGCCGGCGCAAAT